>JAHJTL010000112.1 GCA_018829775.1 Chloroflexota bacterium
CGAGGCTATCGTGGACTTAATGAAAAAAGTGGAGAACGGGGAAGCCAATCCAGACCCATCTGCACTTGACCAACTTAAGGCTTACCTGTTGACTTAAGACAGGCTCACAGGTTATCTCAAGTCCGTTTTCACCGCTTCCAGCTTGGCCACCAGGTCCCGCCGGGGTGGAGAGAATACCTCTATCATGCGCAAACCCCTTTCCAAAATATAATTGCCATGCTCTGCATTGGAAGGGACGATGAGGACATCGCCTTCTTCAAGGTGATACAGTTTCCCCTCAAGTATGGTATCGCAGGCACCGTCAATGACTATCATGATTTGCTCTGGCTCGTGGCGGTGAGAAGCAAAATAAATATCGGGCTCTGCGATAACAAAACTGGCCGTAATCCTTTCTGCGGATACGATGTGGCTTTTTGAACCGGGGCCCAGTTCGATAAGGGGAACATCGCGGTAATGAATCACACGTTGATTGTACTCTTCTTGAGTAGCATATGGTTCTTTTCTTTCCATTTTGAACATCATTAGTGTTTGTAGTAGTAATCGTTGCAGAGATGATTATTGCTATGTTTTATGTGAGGCGATTATTCTCTGGTAAACCAAAAGTATCCAATAAGATATACGGTGTAGATACCCGCTGTCAAAAGGTAAGCTCCCCAATCAGGCCATTTAGCATACCACGCAATAGAAGCACCGATACCGAGAATAACACAGAAACCAATCCATAACCACAGGAACGTATCTTTTCGCATATCGGCATTATAAAGAGGCTATCAACCAAATGCAAATAAAACCATCCGGGTAATAAATCGCGGAGCGTGAGGAATGCGGTTAGACTATTGAAAGGAAAGTCGTGTTAGCTAAGTAGGGATAACGACACATCATTATCCCGTTCCAGATACCTTATTAGCCTTATCTGGTCGGATAATTTCCTTCTGGTATGCGAATAATGCAGGAATACCTCCGGTATGGATGAAGATAACCGTGTCCGTGGACTTGAAGCGTCCCTTCTTAATTAAATCGATAAGACCAGCCATTGCCTTTCCGGTGTACACCGGGTCGAGGAATATGCCCTCGGTTTGAGCTACCAGTTTGATGGCGTTTACGCATTCTTCGGACAGTATGCCGTAGCCTTCACCGATGTAAGAGTCAGAAACTTCTAATTCACTGGGCGTCACCTTAATACCGAGCCTCAAGAAATCGGACACAGCATCAGCATATTCTTTAGTTGCTGCCACAGCGGCGCTTGCTTCCCTGAAGACCGATATGCCGATGACCTTATGGTTTGCCGACAGGTATTTTGAGCCCAAGACTAAGCCCGCCTGGGTCAGGCCGCCTCCATTTGCTAATACCACATACTGTGCCTCTATATCATGAGCATTGAGCTGAGCCGTGAGTTCATCAGCAGCGTTGACCCAGCCGACAGTACCCAATATAGCTGACACGTCGGGGATGGCATGCCGTATGATAAACGGTTTATAACCCTGTGCTCGCAGGTCATCAGCGACTTTATTCATCTTTTCCGATACAACTTCACCAAAAATGGCACCTATGTCAGCGAGTTCAAGTATCTCGATATCTGAATTGAGGACATTATGTAGCAAGAGGTTACCTTGAATCTCACAATGCGCATCCTTTACCAGAACAAAGCTCGGTTTCATTCCCAGCTTGCGTGCTGATGCGGCTATTTGGAGGCAGTAATTAGATTGGCAGCCGGCGGTACTTACGACTGCGTTGGCTCCCTGTTTTTTGGCTTCTGCCAGGATGAACTCAAGCATGCGGCATTTGTTGCCACCCGATGCCAGACCACTTAAGTCCTCGCGCTTGATAAAGATACGGGGACCACCGAGAAGGGAAGACAGGTGTCGGGCCTCAGTTAGGGGGGTTGGGTAGAAGCCTAATCTTAACCGTGGTAAATTTTCAATGCTAGCTATCATATAAATCTCCGTATGAAAAAAATCTATTTATAAGAAAGTATCACCTGAAAACCCTGAGCTTTGGTGATATTATGGCGACTCCCGTACTGACTGTCAAGGCACGTATTAAGCCTGAAACAAGATGACCCTCTGGGTGGGCAGAATGTGGGTATTGCGGTTGCTTCATAGATAAAATCAGGTAAAATGGAACGGAAGACTAGCGTATTAACAAGGAAATGAGAAAGGCAATTCCGATAATAACTATGATTCCGATAATGATATAAGGAAGCACCTTCCAGGGAGGCGCTTTTCTTATATAAAAACTGCACGGTACTCCTAGTCTAGCTATTCGACTTACATCTGTATCCTTATTGAGAAGCCCCCTGAAATGTATACTGATATATATTTTGCCGATACCGATATCACCAGCAGGTTCTAATTTACAGGTTATCCAATTCTTTCTATCCATGGAAATGTTTATGTAGTCGCCCCATCTGATGCCTTGTGGTTTATTGTCGTTGTGGATTCTAATAATCGACTGCTCATAGTCAGCTTCGTCAGCCTCTCTAACCCTTAAAAGGAGTTCATAAATTCGTGACATACGTTCTTGTCTTTCTACTTAATAAGAGCCATTATAGCCGACTGATATGCGCTTTTTCAAAATACGTAAAAGTACGCAGGAGATGAGCCTCCGGGCGTGTGGAATGGATTTACTACTGAGGTGAGGGAGGTGCTGACAGATTTACATAATCCTGGCGTCCCTGGCGGGATTCGAACCCACGACCCGCTGCTTAGAAGGCAGCCGCTCTGTCCAGCTGAGCTACAGGGACGTCTTGACTCCATTCAAATGTAGCACGATTGGGAAAAGGAGGTCAAGGACTGCACGTTGGCTTCGCTTCCTTGACAATAGCTTCCAAGCATTGTTAGTATGAGATAATCAAAGCTAGCAGCACGAGCAGTGGAAGATGACTAGATTGCTTGACCGGATTGATAATCCCGCCGATTTAAAGAAGCTGGGCAAGCGTGAACTAAAGCAGCTTGCCAGTGAGCTCAGACAAAAGCTAGTTGATACCATTAAAGTTACCGGCGGCCATCTTGCTTCCAATCTGGGCGTTGTCGAGCTCACCATCGCTTTACATCGGGTATTTGACAGCCCGAGGGACAAAATTATCTGGGACGTTGGTCATCAGAGCTACGTTCATAAATTGCTCACCGGAAGAAAAAAGCATTTCGCTTCACTGCGTCAGTATGGTGGCCTCTCCGGTTTCACCAGCCCTGAAGAGAGCTCGCACGACCCCTTTGGCACTGGTCATGCCAGCACCTCGGTTTCAGCGGCGCTGGGGATGGCTATCGCCCGTGACCTTCGTGGTGATGACAACAATATAGTAGCCGTCATTGGTGATGGGGCGATAGCGGGTGGCATGGCCCTTGAAGCTCTCAACCATGTTGGACACCTGGGCTCGAGATTAATCGTAATTCTCAATGACAACGGCATGTCGATTTCCCCCACGGTAGGCAGTCTGGCCAAAATGCTTAACCGGGTGCGTTTTAACCCGCGCTATCGCTGGGCGAAGGAAGAGGGGCGCAAGATACTTAAAGCCCTGCCTCTTGGGGATATGGTGTGGGAGGTAGGTCGGCAGGCCAGGGGCAGATTCAAAGGATTGCTCTTACCGACCATGGTCTGGGAGGAACTTGGTTTTGCTTATATCGGACCCATCGATGGACATGATACTGCGGAACTGGAACGCGCGCTCCACCAGGCTAAAGAGTACCATTTGAAACCGACGTTTATTCACGTCCTGACCACCAAAGGCAAAGGCTATAGTCCCGCTGAGAACAACGCGGTTTATTTTCATGGTGTGCCGGCCAGGCGTGTCAGTAATCAGAACATACCCACATACAGCGAGGTATTTGCGCAGACGGTGCTTCGTCTGACCCGTGATGACCCCAGGATAGTGACCATAACCCCGGCCATGCCGGAAGGCAACTGTCTGAACATCGTGGCTGCCGAATTCCCGCAGCGCGTCTTCGATGTCGGCATCTGTGAGCAGCATGCGGTTACTTTTGCCGCCGGGCTGGCCACGCAGGGCTTTATCCCGATTGTCGCCATTTACTCAACCTTTTTGCAGCGCGCCTTTGACCAGATTATACATGACGTCTGCCTTCAGAATCTGCCCGTCGTTTTCGCTGTAGACCGCGGCGGTATCGTCGGCGACGACGGCAAAACGCACCAGGGGACATTTGACCTCTCTTACCTGACGCTCGTTCCCAATCTGAGTGTGGCGGCGCCGAGAGATGAAAACGAACTGCAGCACCTGCTCTATACGGCGGTGAACTCGGGCCAGGCGATGGCCATACGCTATCCTCGCGGACAAGGACTGGGGGTGCCACTGGATACAATTTTACATAAAATTCAGATTGGCAAATGGGAATTAATGCGTGAAGGGAGCCATGTCGCCATACTGGCCGTCGGCGTCACCGTGGCACCTGCCCTTGAAGCCGCCCATGAGCTGGCAGCGAAAGGGATAAAGGCAGCCGTCATCAACGCACGCTTTGTCAAGCCGCTGGATATTGAATTGCTTGCCAGTCTGGCGGGTCGTATCCCGCGACTGGTCACCGTTGAGGAAAACACGTCAAGCGGTGGCTTTGGCAGCAGTGTAGCCAGATTGCTGCAAGACATGGGCATTGATGAGATACCGGTAAAAATCATCGGCATCCCGGATGAGTTCGTTGAGCAGGGGACGCAGGTTGCCCTTCGCGCCAAGTACGGTCTGGATGCAAAAGGAATAGCCCGTCAGGTTCTATCCCTGTTTCCCGGTTATAAAGTGGGCGAGCAGTCGATCAGAGAAGGCGAAATAAAACCGATAAGTTAGTTATACTTAGCGGTGAAAATGTGGCGGTGGAAGCACAGTAGTTTTATTTCCCGAGTAAACATTAAGAGTTGTGGTATAGTTGATGCCAAAAATGACGGTGAAGGATGTAGAGGTCAGGGATAAGCGGGTGCTGGTCCGCGTTGATTTTAACGTGCCTTTAGATGAAAAAACTGGAGAAATAACCGGTGACAATCGCATTCGCGCTGCTCTGCCGACAATTCAATACCTGACGGGGCAGAGAGCGAAGGTTATATTGATGTCCCACCTGGGTCGCCCCAAAGGAAAGGTGGTTGAGGACTTGAGATTGGGTATAGTTGCCCGGCGCCTCTCCGAAGTCCTTGGACAACCGGTCTCCATGGCACCGGATTGTGTTGGTTCCGACGTGGAGAATATGGTGGCCGCGATGAAAGCTGGCGATATTCTCATGCTGGAAAACCTGCGCTTTCATGCCGGAGAGGAAACGGGAGATGCTTCCTTTGCTAGGGCGCTGGCCAGTTTGGGCGACGTCTATGTCAACGACGCCTTTGGGACAGCACACCGGGCGCATGCCTCAGTATCGGTTATCGCCCGGTATCTGCCGACAGTGGCCGGCTTTCTGATGGAAAAAGAGGTGAAAAACCTGGGCAGAATACTGGAGAACCCGGCGCGGCCATTCGCTGCTTTGCTTGGCGGAGCCAAGATAAGCGACAAGGTGAGCATGCTGGAAAACATAATGGACAAAGTGGACTATGTCATGGTCGGCGGTGGTATGGCGGCGACATTCCTGAAGGCCAAATCATACGAGGTAGGCCAATCTTTGCTCGAGACGGATATGCTGGAGACCGCAAGCCATTTAATGGAACTGGCGCAAAAAGAAAAGGTGAATTTAATGTTGCCGGTTGACGTTGTAGTTGCTGACGAGGTCAGTAATGAGGCTCAAGTTGAGATTATCCCGGTGGAAAAGATACCGAAGGAAAGGCGAATTGTGGACATGGGACCACAGACCATCAGCAGCTTCAGCAGGGAGTTGAGGAGATGTAAGACGGTCTTCTGGAATGGTCCCATGGGGATATTCGAAATCCCGCGTTTTGCTAGGGGAACGCAGGAACTGGCGAAGCTCTTGGCTGGACTTGAGGCGATGACGGTCATCGGCGGGGGCTCTACTGCCGAGGCGGTCAGTGATTTGGGACTGGCCGGAAAAATGACTTTCGTTTCCACGGGAGGCGGGGCCTCTCTGGAATTCCTGAGCGGGGATAAGTTGCCGGGTGTGGAGGCACTGCCGGATAGAAAATAGAGGAGAGGGATTGATTGAGGAGAGAAGGATGCGTGTACCATTGATTGCGGGCAACTGGAAGATGAATACCACGGTAGCTGAAGCGCTGGAACTGGTCAAGGTGATGAAAGGCGAACTCGAGAAGGTCACCGGCGTGGAGACTGTAGTCTGTCCGCCATTTGTGTCGCTGGCGGCGGTGAAAGAACTGCTTGAAGGCAGCACCATCAGACTTGGGGCACAGAACCTGTTCTTTGAGGAAAAAGGCGCCTACACGGGTGAGATTTCCCCCTTGATGGTGGCCGACCTTTGTGAGTATGTCATTGTCGGGCACTCGGAGCGGAGGCAGCATTTCCATGAGACTGGAGACATTGTTAATAAGAAAATTATGGCGGCGCTGAAGGCGGGTCTCAAGCCAATCTTGTGCATCGGTGAGCGGCTGGAAGAGAATGAGGCGGGCAAAACTGAAGAGGTAGTAGCGGAGCAATTGAGCTCATCTCTGGCCGGGGTGGAAGACCTCGATGGTCTGGCCATTGCCTATGAGCCGGTCTGGGCCATCGGCACCGGTAAGCCGGCCATTGGAGGGCAGGCCAACGGGACGATTGCGTTCATTCGCCGGAACATCGCCAGGGCGTATGGGGGGAAAATTGCGCAGGAGATGCGCATACTTTACGGCGGCAGCGTTAGCTCGGCCAATGCCGCCGAGTTCATGCAGCAGCCTGAAATCGATGGGGCGCTGGTCGGTGGGGCAAGCCTCAAGGCTAATGAATTCTTGAGCATTGTCAATCAAACATCGGTAATTAAACACAGGAAATGAAGTTTCTAATTGCGATAGTCGGCCCGACCGGTATTGGCAAAAGCCGACTGGCCCTCCATCTCGCCCGGAAGTTCGACGGCGAAATCGTCGGTGCCGACAGCCGTCAGGTTTACCGGCATATGGATATCGGCACTGCCAAGCTTAGCCCACAGGACAGGGCGCGTGTCCGCCATCACTTAATCGATATCGTCGAGCCGGATTCGGATTTCAGCCTGGCGCATTATCAGACGCTGGCCTTCAGCGCCATAAATGATATACAGAAGCGCCACAGATTGCCGATTTTGGTCGGCGGCAGCGGCCTGTATGTGAAGGCTGTACTGGAAGGGTGGCAGTTGCCAGAGGCCAAACCGGACCCAGAATTGAGGCGTCGCCTGGAGAAACAGGCTGCCGATACTGGAAACGAGAGTCTCTATCAAAAATTGCTGGAGGTTGACCCGGCGGCGGCGCAGAAAGTCGACCCCCGCAACGTCCGGCGGGTGATAAGAGCTTTAGAGGTATACTATAAGGCGAACGAGACGTTCTCCCGACTTCAGGACAAGAAGGTTTTGCCCTACCGCACGTTGATGATTGGGCTTACCGCAGAACGCAAAGCGCTTTACCATCGTATTGATAAGAGGGTGGACGAGATGATAGGGCAGGGATTGGTCGCCGAGGTGGAAAAATTGGTCGATATGGAGTATGATTTTAATTTACCAGCCATGTCCAGCATTGGCTACAAACAGCTAGCCATGTTTCTCAGGGGAGAAATAAATCTGGAGGGCGCGATACAGCAGATAAAATATGAAACGCACCGGTTTGTCCGTCATCAGTACGCCTGGTTTCGCCTGGATGATAAGCGAATTCACTGGTTTGATATAACTCAGGTTCAGGAGGCGGAAATAGAAGACCTTGTATCCAGGTTACTGGAAGGCAGGCTCAATAACAGAGAAGCGCTTTTAGTTAGCGAGTGAAGAAAGATGGAGTTCACCAAGTTACAGGGCACAGGAAACGATTTTATCCTAATGGAGACCAGCGATGAAGGGCGCGACTGGTCGAAGCTGGCGATAACCATGTGCGACCGTCACTTTGGCGTTGGCAGCGACGGGTTGCTATTGCTCTTACCTTCGAATAATGCGGATTTCCGCATGCGCATGTTCGACCCGGATGGGTCAGAGGCGGAGGCCTGCGGCAATGGCATCAGGTGCCTGGCCCGCTATGTGTATGACGAGGGCATGATAAATGCCGATGCCGACCATATATCCGTGGAAACAATAGTGGGCGTGAGACAGCTCAATCTTAATAAAGAAAATGGCCAGCTCATCGACGTTCAGGCTGGTATGGGTAAGCCTGCGTTTAAAGCTGAAGAGATACCGGTCGAGATTGAGCAGGGCAGGGAGGATATAGTTTACATAAATAACATGATGAGTTATCCGGTAAACATCGATGGCATGGAGCTGCTGCTCAACCTGGTCTCAATGGGAAATCCGCACGCGGTTTGTTTCCAGGAGAGTCCGGTGGCCGATTTCCCGTTATCGCAGGTTGGGCCAAAGGTAGAACATTTGGATATATTCCCGCGGCGCACTAATTTTGAGGTCGCCCGTGTGATAAATAGAAGAGGAATAGAGGTCCGCACCTGGGAGCGGGGCGCTGGAGAGACGCTGGCATGTGGCAGCGGTGCCTGTGCGGTGGCCGTAGCGGCACAGCTTCGAGACTGTGTCGATAATATAGTTAACATAAAGCTGCTGGGCGGCACATTGAAGTTGGAGTGGGATGGTGCCGGCGAGGTATTGATGACCGGCCCGGCAGAAACCGTATTTCATGGAGATTGGCCAGATTAAGGAGTTAATAATGAGATTTGCCAAACGTGTAGAGAAATTACCGCCGTACCTGTTCGTTGAAATCAGCCGTAAGATCGCGGAGAAAAAAGCCAGGGGTGAAGAGGTCATCAGTTTTGCTATCGGTGACCCTGATATTCCGACGCCGCCGCACGTCGTCGAGCGGCTGTGTGAGGCTGCCCGCGACCCGGCCAATCATCGCTACCCTGAATCAGATAGTCTGCCGGAACTGCGTCGTGCCGTGGCCGGATGGTATGAGCGACGCTTTGGCCTTGCCTTTGATCCGGACAAAGAAATATTGCCGTTGATAGGGTCCAAAGAGGGAATCGCTCATATTGCTTTCTGTTTCATCGGTAATGGAGATATCGCCCTGGTGCCTGACCCGGGGTATCCGGTATATTCGGTGAGTGCCATGCTGGCCGATGGTGAGCCATATTACCTGTCGCTCAAGGAAGAGAACGACTGGCTGCCTAACCTCGATTCCATACCCCAGGATGTTCTGGAGAGGGCCAGACTGCTGTGGATAAACTATCCCAATAATCCTACCGCCGCCGTTGCCGACCTTGAGTTCTTCAATAGAGTCGTCCGATTTGCCAAGCAGCACGACCTGGTGGTCTGCCATGACGGCCCTTATACTGAGGTGGCTTATGACGGGTATCAACCGGTGAGCTTTATGCAGGCAGAAGGGGCCAAAGACATCGGGGTGGAATTCCACTCTCTCTCCAAAAGCTACAATATGACCGGCTGGCGCATCGGTATGGCCGTGGGCAATGCCACCATGATAAACGCGTTGATGAGGCTTAAATCGAATTTAGACTCGGGGATTCCACAGGCGATTCAGTATGCAGCTATAGAGGCCTTAACCGGACCTCAGGACTGCATTCCGGAGCATAATGCCATCTACGAGCGGCGCCGCGACTTGATTATCGAAGTATTGAATAATATCGGGCTGAAGGCAAAACCGCCGAAAGCAAGCCTATATATCTGGGCGAAAGTCCCGGAAGGCTACAACTCAATGGACTTAACTGCCGACTTATTGGATCAGGTTGGGGTGGCGGTTACTCCCGGGATAGGGTATGGTAAGAATGGAGAGGGATACGTGAGATTGTCTTTAACCATACCGGATGCATCGCTGGTTAAGGGACTGTCAAGATTATCCGGCTGGCGTAGCACTCGCCGGCAGACGCCGAAGAGGTAAGTTTACATAAAGAGGCACATCACGAGGAGCACAGTTCTCACCAGAAACGCACCGGAACGGGCCTTTCTGGTGGCGGTAGAGTCAAAAGAGACCATGGGCCGGTGGTCGGCCAGGGCGTCAGTGGATGAGCTGGCATTGCTGTCCGGTACCGCCGGTGCCAGCGTGGTCGGTCAAATCATCCAGAAACTACCTATGCCTTCAAAGACACATTACGTCGGCAAGGGAAAGCTGGAAGAATTAATTGCGCAGAAAGACCAGGTCGACTACGATGTTGTCATCTTTGATGATGAACTGACACCGCGGCAACAGCGCAACCTGGAAGAAGCGCTGAAGGTGAAGGTTATCGACCGTGTGGCGCTGATTCTGGACATCTTTGCCTGGCGTGCCCATACCCGCGAGGGGCAACTGCAGGTCGAGCTGGCGCAACACCAGTATCTGCTGCCCCGACTTGCCGGGCAGTGGAGCCATCTGGAGAGGCTGGGGGGCGGCATCGGCACGCGAGGCCCCGGTGAGTCGCAGCTTGAAACCGACAGGCGACTCATCCGACGCAAAATCCATCGGCTGAAAAGGCAGATTGAAGAGGTAAGGAAACACCGCGCCCTCTATCGTCAGAAAAGGCTGAAAAGCGGTATACCGGTGGTATCCCTGGTGGGGTATACCAATTCGGGGAAGAGCACTCTGCTCAACGCCCTCTGCCAGGCCGGTGTTTTCACCGAGGATAAACTCTTTGCCACCCTGGACCCGACCACCCGACGTTTGATGTTACCCGATGGAAAAACGATATTGATAACGGACACCGTCGGTTTCATCCGAAAGCTGCCGCCAACTATCGTCAGCGCATTCCGGGCGACGCTGGAAGAACTGGACGAGGCGTCTTTGCTGCTGCATGTCGTTGACCTTTCTTCACCGGATGCCGCCGAGCAGTGCCAGACCGTTGAGGATATACTGGATGAACTAAACCTCTCCAGCAAACCCCGGATAACCGCACTTAACAAAATCGACCGGCTGCTGACGGATGACCGGGAATGGGATGAGGCAAGTGCCACCGAGTTTTTATCCGACCAGTCCGCCGGCGAAAAAGCGGTGCTGTTATCGGCAACCCGGAAATGGGGGCTGGCGGACCTTATGGCGTTGATAAGCCAGCAAATTTCCCACCCCGCCGCCGCCCTTTAAAACCCCTCTAAAAATGACGCTCTCAAATCGAAATTTAGGCCCCTGAAAATCTTTTTAAATGGTATTTCTACTTAAAATTATATTCAGGGATTAATATTGGGCTAAAATTCTTTAAATCCTGTGCTGTGGCATTTATGGACAAAACCAGCGACCTGTGCTAGCCTATTCCAGAAACCCACCCCCTTTATCCCCCTCCCTTGCCAAGGGAGGGGGAGGGTTATTAAAAGAGGGGCGAAGCCCCTCTTAAACACCCCACTGGTTTAAATCCCTCTCAATCTCCCTTTACAAAAGGGAGAGGCTTCTGTATCCCCCTTTGCTAAAGGGGGACTAAGGGGGATTTCATACCCCTCTGGCATGGGCAGGTGATAGGTTAACATAATGGACAGATTACTTGTGATATAATGGGGGTATGATAACTCAGTGGCTTGAAGAGTTAAGGTAGGCGATTTAAAGAAAATACGTAATATGAGCAAAATAAAGATAAAAGGTTATTTAGTTCCGTTTCTTATAGCACTAATCACCTCTATTTTGGGCGTAATAGGATGGTTCACATTACCTTTAATTGAACGGTGGTTTGATCAGCAAGATTTAAAAGACGATTTAACATACTATATTGATGAGTCAGTTAATTTAGTTGGTGAAAAATATTACAGTGATGCTATTGAGAGGTTAGAGATTGCAGATGAAAAGGCAAATGCTATCCGCTCACAAAATAGCAGAACAGAGTACCTTTGTGTCATAAGAATTAATAAAAGTATTTGTCATTTCAGAATAGGGGCGGAAACAAAAGACAAAGATAAAATTAAACAAAGTATTAATATGTTTAAACAAATACTTGCATTGCCAAATATAGAGCGCTTTCCTGCTTATATTAATATTGTAGAGAATTACATAAATACGGCTAATTGGATGCTGGATAACTTAAGCTAGTTTATGTTAACCTCTTTACCCCCATTATTATGGGGCGCACTATAAGTATTATGTAAGATTGCACGTATAACTTACCATAATTACGCCGCGCCCGTCTACATAACATAATTTTTCAAAACAACATGAATATATAATTTTAGGTTTTTAACTTTTCTATTATTTTATTACTTGAGCAGTAGTGAAAATTTTTGTTAATTACAAAAAAGAATTATCTGCAATAAGCAATTGGGGTTGAAGCCTTCATTACATCAACCGGTGTACTCCCTGCTACCATAGATATCCTGTAATCTATTGCTGCGCTGCCATGTACGCCTGAACCACCTGTTCCACGTATTGCCTGAGTGAAGCATCCGATGCCGCAATCGCCGCCTGGGTGGTGCTCTGCAGGTTGCTGATTACCAGCGCGTTTCTGGTGATGGCGGTATTGTTGCTGTTTATCGCCTCCCTGTTGCTATTGGACAGCCTGATTACCTGCTCTATCAATGACCGGTTATTGTTCACCTCGGTCGTCAAATTGGCATACTGCGGGTCCAGCGAGCTGCATCCGCTGAATACCACCGTCGCCAGCGCTATGGTTATTACCAGGTTCCATACCAGCAGTGCCTTGTTCATGGTTCACCTCCACCTGAAAATATCAATTATTATGTAAACTATTGCCCTAGCAACCGATTGGCCATGTCCCTGGCGAAGGCAAGCGAGGTGGTAAACGCCGGCGATATCGGGTTCAAGATATGCAGGGAAATGCCGTCGCTAAGCACGATAAAGTCCATAACCAGTTGCTTGCTGGGCCAGTGGATTAACTGGGGGCGGATGCCAACGTGTTCCGACTCAGTGATGTCCGTTTGTTTCAACTCCGGCAGCAGCTTTCTGGCCTCTTTGAATACAAATCTCTTGAGGTATTTTTTGGGCTCGGTCCGGGCGACCTGGCGGAAAGAAGGGTTCATGAACAGAAGCATGGCATCGCGTAGCAGGATGGAGGGCGTCTCCCGTCCAAAGCCGCTCAAAATGCCGTAATTTTCTCTGCCAAAGGCAGGCATGGCGGTCGGCCCCACCAGAATCTCGCCGTCAGCGCTCCTGGTGAAATGGATGCCCAGGAAAGGAGTGCGCAGGTCGGGAACGGGGTAAATGTTGCTCCGCACCAGGAAGGAACGGTCGCGGGCAAGCTGCTTGTAAGTCCCCTTGAAAGGTAACAGCTTGTATTCTGTCGCCAGGCCAAATTGGTGGGCAATGTGGTCGGCATAAGCGCCGGCAGCGTTGAGCAGTTTTTCGAATTTGATGACCCCCCCGGAGGTCCGTGCCCGGTCATCTCCGTCACGGTCGATGAAGGTTGTCCCATAGTAAACGGTAACCTTCCCCGATTCTACCAGCTCGGCCTCCAGCGCCTGCAGTACTTCTGTCGGTTTTATCACTGCCGTGTCCGGCGAGTGGAGGGCTTCTTCACTATCAGCGGCGTATGGCTCAAATTCATGCAGTTTCTTGTTATCTATAATATCAGCGCGGGCACCGCATAAATCGGCGCGGCGCTTCAGTTCATACAGGGCTTCCATTTCAGAGGGTCCGGTTGCCAGGATGACTTTGCCGGTCTCGTGCAGCGTCAGTTTCTTTTCCCGGCAGAATTCCTTCATCATGCGGTTGCCGTCCACGCAGTACTTGGCCTTCAACGTGTCGGGCGTATAGTACATACCGGCGTGAAGGACACCGCTGTTCCGTCCGCTGGCGTGCCGGCCTAAAGAACTCTCCTTTTCCAGGATAACAATATCCCCTGCTCCACGATGAATTAACTCACGGGCAATAGCCAGACCGGTAATACCGGCCCCTACAATCAAAATCTGACACTGATTCCGCTCCATGCTGGTAAACCCCTTTACATTATATATACCCGAACTCCGTCTATACGGGTTTGCGTTGAAAACGGTTCAGATTCGGCAGTGCCATCCCGGCGGAGTGGTTTCAAAACCCAAAATCATTTCCGCAATCATATGCTGAATCTTATTGGCATTTCTGGTGGGCTCGGCAGGATTCGAACCTGCGACCGAGCGGTTATGAGCCGCCAGCTCTGCCACTGAGCTACGAGCCCGTGGATTAATCATTTAAACGAGCTTGTTAAATGCCCGGCTCCAATAAATAGAGAGTTTTTCTATTTTTCCGGAATGCGAGCCACCGGTTCTATGGGCAGACTCTTCGGTTTATGTACCGGCTCCCAGATACAGTGAAGCGGTGGAATATCGATGTAATTGAAGCCGCCGGCTTTCTCCTTCGGGTCGCCAAAATGACCGCTCTGGATACTTGGGAATCCCTGTTCGGCCAGCAATCTGGTAACCTCGTCGATGTCGTCGCAGAGGAACTTCAGGTGGTGGAGACCCTCGCCGTGTTCATCAATCCAGTCCTGGTACACCGATTCGCCTTCCACGGGCTGAACGAACTCCAGTTCCAGGTCACCCAGGTAGGCATGGCCCAGCCTCTCCCGGCCCCAGCCCGGCCTGCCCATATAGGTGCGGTCCCACAGCGCCTGATTGCCCCAGTTTCGAATCTCCCAGGGACCGATGCCAAGGATCTGCCAGTAGTTCTCTGCCGTCTGTATCGCGTCCTTGACCACAATGCCCACCTGCTTGATGCCGGAGATTTTGACTTTAGCCGGGCTTTCCGCCTTCGGGTCTTCAGGATAAAAGGTGGCTCCCGGTGGCGATCCATCACTCCGACTGCGAGTGCTTATCTCCCAGAAACAGCGCAATGGCTTGATGTCGAAATAGGCAAACCGGTAGCTGCCGGAGCCACCGCCGACAACCGTCGGGAAACCCATATCGTTCAGTATCTTCTCCGTCTTGACCACGTCCTTCGGGACGAATTTCAAATGGTGGAGGCCCTCGCCGTGCTCATCAATCCAGTCCTGGTAAACCGATGGCCCTTCAATGGTTTCGAATAATTCCAGCTCGATTGGCCCACACTGGGCTATCGCACCGCGATATCTGGCATGGGCTGGTTTGCCGTAGTATTGAAAATTGGGAACTCTCCCGGAACCGAACTCAAAGACTGCCCATGGACCGATGCCCAGAATGTTCCAGTACGCTTCTATGGTTCTCTGCAGGTCTTTGACCACAAGGCAGACCTGCTGGACTTCATTAACTTTTATCTTGGCCGGGCTCTCCTGTGCCATTATTATGTTCCCCCTTTCTGAGAAAGACAATGGAATGCTAGACAGCGCTAGGGTTATTTTAAGTCTCCCGCTCGATAACTGTCAAGGTAACTGCGCCACCCTGCCCCCATCTCGGAGACTTTTTCGCCACCACTATGGTGAAGCCGGCGTCGGGAAGGTAATGTTCTCGTGGGGACTCCATTTCATTGACTTCTCCAGGTTCCTGAAACAGCGTTGAAATGGTCTTATCGATGGTGAAATTGGACTGCTGCAGCATTTCAACCAGTTCCTCATAACTCAAAAAATGTGCGTTTTTATAGAAGCGATGTCCTTCTGCTTTCTTTTTCAAATAGTACCGACCCCACGGGCTCTCCCGCAGCACCGTACCGAGAACCAGCCTGCCCTTGGCTTCAAGTATGCGATGCACTTCTCTTAACACCTCCGCCGGCCTGTCCACAAAACAGAGTGTGACAATGAGAAATGCTGTGCCAAAGCTCCCCACGGCAAAGGGCATATCCTCCCCTATTCCCAGGTAACCCTTTATACCTCTGCCCACCGCCATTTCCAGCAGCCCGGCTGATGGGTCAATCCCGGTTTCTATGCCCAGGGCTTGAGCGAAGCGACCGCTCCCCACCCCTATTTCAAGCCATGGCTTAGGCAGAAGTGGTATCACATTGTGAAAAGCTTTGACTTCTATCTCAAAAGTGAGCTTTCCTTCGTTATCGTACCACGCATCGTACTGGGCAGCGAACGAGTTAAAAACAGTCACGGTGGACCACCTTTCACGCCCTTAATACCATCAATATCATCTGTTGTCAATATTTATTCTGTAAAATTGCTGTTTTTTGACAGGCTTGACGGGCGCTCTATCTCATAGTAATCTAAAGTAAAAGTCTGTTCTGGATATAACTGAGTTGCAAAAATCACTGCGTAAAGCGGTTATCCTTGTTGGTGGTGAGGGCACGAGGCTGCAGCCACTCACCAATGGTGTACCCAAACCCATGCTGCCGGTACTGAATCATCCATTCCTGGAGCACACCATACGCTACCTGAAAAAGTACGGGATTACAGAGATAATCCTGGCTATGAGTTACCTGCCCGACATTATCAAAGACTATTTCGGTGACGGCCAGCGTCTTGGGGTACGGATACACTACACTCTGGAAGATAGCCCGCTTGGCACCGCCGGAGCGGTAAAAAACGCTGAGGAATATCTGGACGGCACGTTTGCCGTTCTCAACGGTGACATATTTACTAATCTTGACATTGCGGCAATGCTTGCCTTCCATCGTAAAAGAAAGGCCAAGGCAACGATTGCGCTTACCTGGGTGGACAATCCGTGTGCTTTCGGGGTCGTGGAGACGGATAATAATGGCAGAATACTGCAGTTTATTGAAAAACCTGCCCCAGATGAGGTGACCACCAACTGGATAAACGCCGGCGTTTATATCCTCGAACCGGATGTCCTCCGGCAGGTACCGGATAATGTCCATTATATGTTTGAACGAGGACTTTTCCCGCGCCTTCTCGAGCTCGGTGAAACTATGTGTGGATATCAGTTCCACGGACAATGGCTTGATATGGGAACACCGGAGAAGTACCGGTGCCTGAACTGCGACCTTTTGCTATCCGACGATAAACCGGCTATCATTGGAAGCCCACAGGAAAATGGGCTTTATTGTGCGGAAGATGCTGTTATCGACTCCTCGGCACAGGTTGCCGGGCCTGTGGTCATTGCCAGCCGGAGTCGCATTGGAAGGCGGGTGAGCATAAGGGGTCCGGTGGTTATTGGTCCGGATTGTACTATCGGTGATGGCGCCGTCCTTGAGGAAGCGGTGCTATGGCAGGGTGTTGCCGTTGGAGAAGGTGCAGTGCTCAGGAGATGCGTTGTTGGCAGCGACACCAAAATTCAGCCTCAGGAGCAGGTTATCGACTGTGTTGTCCCTTCCTGTCGCGCAGAGTCAACCGAGCAATAAAAACGCCTCATTCCTGCGTGGTGTCTGAGGTAACCCTGCCCTGTTCTTTATTATTTAAAATGAAAACAGCGGAGGACATGTATGCAGCCTATTGACGCTCATCTTATCGCTCCCTGCGGCATGAACTGTGCTATCTGCAGCGGCTACCTGGCGCATAAAAACCAGCCCAGATTTAAAGGGATGATGGCGCATTGTCGTGGCTGCCGACCCAGAAACAAGCAGTGCGCATTTATAAAAAAGCGCTGCGCTGATAATCTGAAGCTACTGCGTGGCGAGGTGGATTTCTGCTTCGAATGCCATTGCTTTCCCTGTGAAGGCCTGAGGCGTCTCGATGCCCGCTACCGGCGTGAATTCAATATGAGCATGATTGAGAACCTGATAGAAATCAGGGATAATGGCCTGGATAATTTTCGGGAGAAGCAATACCAGAAATACGCCTGTCGGCGATGCGGCGACTTGATATCCGTGCACAACGGGAAATGTTTTAACTGCGATGATGTTAAAGGTTTCAAGGGTTAACAAGAGATGACCTGTGGAGCGGGAGACGGGACTCGAACCCGCGACAACCTGCTTGGAAGGCAGGGACTCTGCCAACTGAGTTACTCCCGCTTATCCGTCCGATTATACTATAATTATCGGAAAAGCGTCTACAGAGGAGGAATAGATGAAAATTACCGATGTAACCCTGACCATGGTTGCCTGGGCGGTGCCGAAGGGCAGCTACCCCGGACAGGCGGTGAGTTTCGGCGGCGATAAGGAACTCGCCGTCATAACCGTCAGTACAGATGAGGGCGTAGATGGCTACTCTTTCTTGGGTTCAGCGATGTGGAGTGCTGCCGATAACGCCGGTCCACTGCTCACCTATCTGAAACCGGTCCTCATTGGCCAGAACCCACTGGACATTGGCCGCCTGTGGCATGCGTTATGGCGCTGCAATCGATTTGCCTCTCTTGCCGCCATCGGCGCTTTGGATATCGCCCTCTGGGATATTGCCGGTAAGGTGGCCAACATGCCGATACACCGTCTGCTTGGAACCTGCCGTGAGAGTGCACCGGCTTATGCCAGTTCCGCCTTTATGCCTGCCCCTCAGGATTATGCTAAAGAGGCCCTGTATTATAAATCCCAGGGGTGGAAGGCCTATAAAATCCATCCACATGCCAAGCCTGGTGAAGATATTGAGATAAGCCGGGCGGTCCGCAAAGCTGTCGGTGACGATATGGTGCTCATGCTCGACTCGTGCTGGGCTTATGGATATGAAGACGCCGTGCGCGTGGGGCGCGCCATCGAAGAACTGGGTTACTACTGGTATGAAGACCCGTTGCCCGAAGACGATATTTACAACTACGTGAAGCTAAGACAGAAACTCGATATCCCCATTCTGGCCACGGAATATACTCCGGGAGGACTCTACGGACTCACGCAGTTCATCCTTCAGGGGGCTACCGATATCCTGCGTGGCGATGTCAAGGTTAAGGGCGGTATAACGGCGCTGGTCAAGATCTGTCATCTGGCCGAGGCCTTTCGTATGAAATGCGAGATACATCATGGCGGCAATTCGCTGAACAATGTGGCCAACCTTCACGTGACCATGGCGGTTAATAATTGTGAATATTTTGAGGTTTTATTGCCGGAGGCCGCTCAAAAATACGCCCTCGTTCAGGATATCGAGGTCGACCGCCAGGGCCTGGTCCATGCCCCGGAAAAGCCCGGGCTCGGCTATGATATCGACTGGGACCTGGTGAAGAGCAAGACGACCAGGGTGCTGAAGTAATCAGTTCATGTGCGGAATCCGAACGTGAGCATATGATATAATAGAGAGATGTTTTTCAGGAGGTATCGCGCGTGATAAATCTCGTGCTCCTGCGACACGGTGAGAGCATCTGGAACAAGGAAAATCGGTTCACCGGCTGGACGGACGTCGACCTTTCCAGAAAGGGAATCGAAGAAGCCAGGAAGTCTGGCCAGGTCCTCAAGGAAAAAGGCTACACCTTTGACGTTGCCTTTACATCGGTGCTGAAACGGGCCATACGTACCCTGTGGCTCGTCCTGGATGAGATGGACCTGATGTGGATACCGGTATATCGTTCCTGGAGATTGAACGAAAGGCATTACGGTGCCCTGCAGGGACTGAATAAATCGGAAACGGCGGCGAAGTACGGCGAGGAGCAGGTCCTGATATGGCGGAGAAGCTATGATATCAGGCCACCGAGTCTGGAGAAAACGGACGAGCGCTACCCCGGAAATGACCCGATATATAGGGATTTGGATGAGAAAGATATTCCGCTCACGGAGTGTTTGAAAGACACGGTTGAGCGTTTCCTCCCCTACTGGCATGAGGTGCTGGCGCCGACAATTAAATCGGGGAAGCGGGTAATCATATCGGCTCATGGCAACAGCCTGCGGGCGCTGGTCAAATACCTCGACCATATCAGCGACGGCGATATTGTCAGGCTGAACATTCCCACCGGCATCCCGCTCGTCTACGAGCTGGATGAAGCGCTGAAACCTGTAAAGAGCTACTACCTCGGCGACCCTGAGGAAGTGGCGAAAGCTATGGAGGCGGTGGCCAATCAGGGAAAGGCGAAAGAGTAAACGCTGAATCTCTGACTATTAAGGCATTTTTCGTCGTTCAGGTTACTTTCTCCACCTTGAGCAGGTTTGTGGAGCCCGCCACGCCAATGGGCATTCCTCCCGTAATGACAATCAAATCTCCAGCCTTAGCTAGCCTCATCTCCTTGGTAAGCCGTACGCCGGTGGCGAAAAGCTCGTCTATGGATTTCTGCTCCGGTATCCGTATGGGATGAACGCCCCAGCGCAATAGCAGCCTGCGGCATACGTTACAGTCGGGTGTTATTGCCAGGATGGGCACCCGGGGTCGATACTTTGAGACCCTTCCTGCGGTGCTGCCCGACTGGGTAAAGGCCACGATGGCCTTGGCTTCCAGGCTGTAGGCGGTATGGCAGGCGCTGTAGCTTATCAGTTCATCGGTCTTGTGTTCCAGCTGCCGGCCTCTTTCCAGAAGTATCCGGTCATAAGGCAGTTTACATTCCGCCTCCAGAGCTATTTTGGCCATAATGGTTACGGCTTGAACTGGATATTTACCAATGGAGGTCTCGGCGGAGAGCATGGTAGCGTCAGCGCCGTCGAATATGGCGTTGGCGACATCGGTCACTTCCGCGCGCGTCGGGCGCGCTGCGTTTATCATCGACTCCAGCATCTGCGTGGCGATAATAACCGGCTTGCCGGCGAGATTGCATTTCTGGATGATGTCCTTCTGCACCATTGGCACTCGCTCCAGCGGTATGTCCACGCCAAGGTCGCCGCGTGCCACCATAACGGCATCGCTGGCGGCCAGTATGCTATCGAATTTGCTGACGGCGTCTCCTCGTTCTATCTTGCTAATAATTGGTATATCGGCATTGTTTTTTCGCAGTATGTCTTTAGCTGCCTTCACATCGTCGACGCTGCTGACGAAGGAAAGGGCAATATATTCCGGCCCTTTGCTGATGGCAAAGAGGAGGTGCTCTTTCAGGGAATCGGTGATGAACGGCCCTGAAATGTGCATGCCTGGAACCACCACCCCTCTCCTTTCCCTAAGCACGCCGCCAGCAATGACCCGGCACCTGACCTCGGTGCCATCTATTCCCAGCACTCTGAGCTGCATGGCGCCGTCATCAAGGAGCACCAGGTCCCCCGCATTTACATCCCGGGAGAGGCGGGGCAGGGTGACCGGTACCAGTCCGGTATCCCCTACCACCTGTCTGGTGGTCAGCACCACCTGCGCTCTGTTTTTAAGTAAGATTTGACCGCCTTTTAGCTTGCCGGTCCGGTATTTGGGGCCCGGCAGGTCCATGAGAATGGCAACGTCTGTGCCCAGTCGCTGGCTAACTCTCCTGATCATCTGGATATATCGACCGTGTTCGCGGTGCGTGCCGTGCGACAGGTTCAGACGGGCAATGTTCATTCCGGCGAGGATAAGACGCTCGATTGCCGTTGCGGAACCTGTTGCCGGCCCGATGGTACAGACTATCTTGGTACGTCGTTTGGATAGTGCCGAGCGTTTCATTTGACAGTCCTTTTGGATTTTTCTATTTCACGAAAGGCGTGGACGGCGGCACCGATAACGCCGGAATTTTTATCCAGCTCGGGTCTGGCAAATCGTACGGATTCAAAAGCCACCTTGTATGCTCTCTCCCCGGCCACTTTATAGGCCGGTTCCAGCAGTATATCACCGATGTTGGACAGGCCGCCACCGATAATAATCAGTTCCGGGTTGAAGATATTGATGAGGTTGGTCAAACCCACGCCGATGTAATAGCTGGTCTGAGCGATGAGTTCTTTGGCCAGAGTATCTCCCTGCTGAGCTGCCTTGTGCACGACTTCGGCATTTACCTTATCGATGTCGTCGCCAGCATACTTTAGAATTGATGTCTTGACCCCGGCAGTGATTCTCTGTTTTGCTTCTCTTGCCAGCGCCGTGCCTGAAGCCAGGGTTTCCCAGCAGCCGGTGTTGCCACAGTTACAGTGAGGACCGTTGGTGTCAATAGTCATATGACCGATTTCGCCGGCGGTGCCCAGAGAGCCTGTGTATATCTCTCCATCAATCACTATGCCCCCACCGATGCCGGTGCTGATGGTGATGTAAATGAAATTGCGGGCGCCTTTCGCCGCCCCGAAGTACATTTCACCGAGAGCCGCCGCATTGGCGTCATTGATTAAGAATGTTTTCACCCCTATCCTGTTTTCGATTATGCTCTTGAGTGGAACATCTAGCCATCTTGGTAGATTCGGTGAGGTAAAGACAACGCCGGTTTCTGGATTGGAAAGACCGGGGGCACCGATGCAAATGGCTTCGAGTTCAGCAGCGTTTATACCGGCCTGGTCGATAGTCCGCTTTATAGAGTTCAGCATTGCCTGAATTACTGCTCCTGGCCCTTCCGTTGCCGGCGTGGTGCGGTGGTCACTTGAGAGTATTTCACCTTTAATGTTGACCACCGCAGTCAGTATTTTGCTCCCACCCAGGTCAACACCAATCACCAGTGGATTGTTGCTCATTTTTAACTTGTCCTCATCAGTCAGACACAAATTCCTGCAGCAATTCTTCAAACTGCAGAGGGTCAATCGGCTGTTTTACCAGTGGCATTTTCTTCAAAGCAGGTAGCTGCTCTTCGTAAACTGGCCTTACATTCTTATAGATCAGCCCTGTGGGGATACGCTCTTCCCATTCCTGGGCCTTGGCAAAAGCGACCATTTTGTCAGAGAAGTCGTAACCTTTTTCCTCTTCCAGTTTGTAGACGCGTTCCCGGTACCATTTAGAGGTGTTTTTCCGATTGAATGAAACACAGGGCTGAAGGATATCGATGTGAGCGAAACCGCGGTGCTGAATACCCATCTTGACGAGTTGAGTTAGCTGCTCCACGTCACCGGCGAAGCCGCGTGCCAGAAAGCTCACGTCAGAAGCGAGCGCCACCTCCAGTGGATTGATCGGCTGACCGGCACCCGCAGGCGTGGTCTTGGTCACAAAGCCGGGGTCGCTGGTGGGAGATGCCTGTCCTTTGGTCAGTCCATAGACCTGGTTGTTGTGCACCATGTAGGTCAGGTCAACGTTGCGGCGCATGGCCGCCAGCCAGTGACCGACTCCCTCGCCGTAGGCGCCACCGTCGCCATCGATAACGATGACGACCAGTTCATGGTTGACGATTTTGGCTGCGGTCGCGGCGGGTATTGACCTGCCGTGAAGTCCATTGAAGACATTGTCACGTATGTAGTGAGGTAGCTTGGGCGCTTGCCCTATTCCGGAGACGAGCAACAAGCGGTGTGGCTCGATTTCAAGCTCCACCAGCGCTTTACGCAGCGCCTGTAGAATGCCGAAGTTGCCGCAGCCCGGGCACCAGGCAATCTCGATTGGCTCGGCATAGTCCTTGAGTGTTACCACAGTCAGGCCACCTCCTTCTTGAGCACGTTTAAGATGTATTGCGGTGAAAACGGTCGGCCGTCATATTTCAGGATGTGGCCGCTGGCCTTGTAGCCGGTTTCCCGGCGGATGAGCTGTGCCAGCTGGCCGGTGGCGTTATTTTCAATGACAATGCTTTTAGTGCTTTTATTCAGGATGGGGACAACCATCTCGGTGGGGAAAGGCCACAGTTCGGTGAAATGCAAATGGTTTGCTTTAACCCCACTTTCTCTCAGTACTTGAACCGCTTCGCTTATGGCACCGTAGGTGCTGCCCCAGCCGATCAGCGTCAATTCCGCCTCAGGATGGTCATTGAATAAGGGTGATTCAATTTCCGCCTTCATATCATTGAGCTTTCGCAGTCGCTTATTGTGCTGCTGGTTTCTGGTCCCGGCATCCTCTATCATGTGTCCCGCTTCGTCATGTTCATCGGAATCGGTAACCACCAGAGACTTGCTCTGACCCGGCAGCGCCCGTGGTGATATTCCGGAATCCGTGACCAGATGTCGCCTGTAGCCTGCTACCCTGCCCGATTCTTCAGCAGAAAGCAACGCGCCTCGGTCTATTTCGACCTCCGCAAGGTTGAACTTCGCCACCGTTTTATATGAGGTGGCCAGATGATGGTCGGTGAGGACGATAACCGGCGTCTGGTACTTTTCCGCCAGATTGAACGCTTTAATTGTCGTCCAGAAAGCGCCTTCAGCCGTGGCCGGCGCTAATATCGCGCGGGGGAACTCTCCATGCCCGGCATGCAAAGCAAACCAGAGTTCGCCCTGCTCAGTTCTGGTGGGAAGACCGGTAGCTGGTCCGGGGCGCTGACCCAGTACGATAACGACAGGCGTTTCCGTCATCCCTGCCAGTGCCAGCCCCTCAACCATAAGGGCAAAACCACCGCCCGAGGTAGCGGTCATCGACCTCACCCCGGTGAAGCCGGCGCCAACAGCCATATTAATGGCCGATATCTCGTCTTCAACATGAATGGTTACGATATTATACTGTCTGCCTTTCCTGGCCAGAAACTCCATAATGGAAGAGGCTGGTGTCATGGGATAGCCGGTCATGAACTTGCAACCGCCTGCCATCGCTCCCAGCGATAGCGCCTCGTTACCGTTAAGCAGCATTCTCGGCGTTGTTTTCGGTAGACGTTTCAGTGTCTGGCTGGCTGATTTTCGACGGTTTTGCTCTGCGAAGAGATAACCGGCTCTGGCGACAGCGACATTGGCTGCCACCACGTTCTCACCTGCCCTGGCCAGTTCTTTCTCCAGTACTTTGACCAGCAGGTCAGGGTCGCACTCGGTGAGTCCAAACACAGCACCGGCGGCCACGGTATTGGTCATCAGGCGGCTGTCTGCCGCTTCTTCAGCTATTTTGGTCAGCGGAATATTGAAGTAATTGTCTCCCTCAGGGCTGACGCCAGTCTGCTCCTGGTCGAGGAGAATTAGCCCATTATCTTTGATTTCCTTGCTGTGGAGTTCAATGGTCTCTCTGTTTAACGCGATGAGGATATCGAGTTGCTCGGAGAGAGCAGAGACTTCGCCATCGCTTGCTCTTACACGGAAAAAGTTATGGCCACCTCTCACCTTTGATTCGTAGTCCTGGTCGGCAAATACATGGTAACCGCTACCCGCCATAGTTTTGGCGAGGATCTGCCCCAGGAATTGTATGCCCTGCCCCGCGGCACCGCCGGCCATAACCGTGAAATCAACGGTCATAATTTCTCCGTCTGACCTTTAGTCTCTTCTATGTATGTTGCCGCCGCTCTGGGTGTCTTGCCACCTTTTATCTGATGGTAGTGTTCATATGTCAGGCAGGTCTTATCGTTAATAATATCGGCATCAACCAGCTCGCCAATGAAGATAGTATGCGTGCCCACGTCCATTTCCTGGGTTACTCTGGCCTCCATAAAAGCAACAGCGTTATCCAGGACTATGGGTGCGCCTGTCAGGCCCAGCCGGTAATCGATCCCTTCAAACTTGTCCGTTTCCCTGCCGGAATGGAAGCCAAAACGTCCGATAAATACCAAAGGTGTTTCTTCACAAAGCACCGACACGGAAAATACCCGGCTTGATTTGATAAACTCCCAGGTCAAATTGCTGTGGTTGATGCTCACCGCAATGGTTGGCGGTTCTGAGGTTACCTGAATAACCGTATTGGCAATCTGGCCATTCAAGCGGCCATCTTTGGTTGAGGTTACCACGTATATACCGTAACTTAATTTATGTAAAGCTTTTGTGTTCATAATGCCTCTACCATTACCTTTATTCTTTAATTTTCAGTCATAACGTGAGTTCTGTCAATCTTAACAGATATCCTGTAATTTTTCAGAATTCCAAGCTGACCTGTCGTTGTAAAATTGGTCGAATTATGCTATTAATATTTGATTAATGGCGTTGAGGGAGGAACCTCATGTCAAGACTGCTGATTATTTCCAATCGTTTACCCCTGAATGTGGAGAGGAAAGATGGCAAGCTGCAATTTCAACCCAGCCTCGGTGGTCTGGCGACGGCACTGGGAGCATTTTACAAGTCGCGTCCCAGTCTCTGGATCGGGTGGCCGGGCATAGAGCAGGAGAAGTTACAGAAGGGCGAAGAGAAGGAGATTGAGGATAAACTGGCCGAGGAGCGGTGCTGTCCGGTATTTCTCTCGGGAAAGGATGTTGACGATTTCTACTTCGGGTTCTGTAACCAGACCATCTGGCCTCTCTTTCACTACTTCCCTCAGTTCGTGGAGTACGACCCCAACCTGTGGCAGGCTTATCAAAAGGTTAACGAGATTTTTGCCGATGCCATTGTCAATGTGGCCAGAGAGGATGACATTTTCTGGGTGCAGGACTACCATTTCATGCTCCTGCCTAAACTGATACGGGACAGGCTGCCAAAGGCAACCATCGGCTTTTTCCTCCATATACCCTTCCCGTCCTACGAGGTTTACCGCCTGCTGCCCTGGAGCCGGGAAATAGTGGAAGGGTTGCTTGGTGCCAACCTGGTCGGTTTTCATACCCATGACTACGTCTGGCACTTTCTGAACAGCGCCCGCAATCTGCTGGGCTATAGTAGCTCCATGGGCTGGATTACGACCACTGACCATGTCTCCAAGGCAGACGTTTTCCCCATCGGTATTGGCTACGAATACTATTCCAGCATTGCCAAGAGCCCGGAAGTGGATGCGGAAGTGAAAAAATTCCGGGAGAAACTGGGCGACCAAAAAATTATCGTTTCGGTGGACCGTCTCGACTACAGCAAGGGCATTCCTAATCGGCTGGAAGCGTACGGCCTCTTTCTGGAAAAACACCCTGAATATCGGGAAAAAGTGGTGTTCATACTCGTTATTGGCCCTTCCCGCATCAAGGTGCAACGGTACGCCGAGTTGAAGCAGCAGATAGAGGAGATGGTAGGCACTATAAACGGCAAGTTCGGTACCATCGGCTGGACGCCTCTCGAATATCTTTACAGTCCGATACCCTATCATGCGCTTCTCGGCCTGTACAAGATGGCGGATGTGTGCCCGATAACGCCGTTGCGCGACGGGATGAACCTGGTGGCGAAGGAATACCTGGCCACCAAAATAGATGGCAAAGGCGTTCTCATCCTCAGTGAGACGACCGGTGCTGCCCGGGAGCTGGGAGATGCCATCATAATCAATCCTAATAACATCGAAGAAATCGCTCAGGCTTTTGCCGATTCCCTGGCAATGCCGGAAAAAGAGCAGATTGAGCGCAACCGGGCAATGCAGGAGCGCATTAAGCTCTATGACATCGGCCGGTGGGCCGGGGACTTCATTAACAAACTGCACGAAACGGAAAAAATTGAGACCGGCACCGTGCCGGAGCCAATGTCTGATAAAGTAAAAAGTGAACTAACAGGTCAGTTCCAGAAAGCTCAGAAGCGGTTGCTTTTGCTGGACTATGACGGTACACTGGTGCCCTTTGCTGAAACGCCCGAAGGGGCCAGGCCGGATGCAGAATTATTAAAGCTGCTGGGCGAGCTGAATAACAATGCCAGGAATGAGGTCGTGCTCATCAGCGGACGTGATAAGAACACCTTTGACAAGTGGTTTGGCAGTCTGAACACGGGTATGGTGGCGGAGCACGGTGTCTGGATGAAAGCCAAGGGCGGCGACTGGGGGATGATGACTGGGCTTTCGAACGACTGGAAAGATGAAGCGCGCGCCATTATGAAGCTGGCGGTGGACCGTATTGAGGGGTCACTCATTGAGGAGAAGGACTACTCTCTGGCCTGGCATTACCGTAAGGCCAATCCGAGAATAAGCGAACGGCACATCAGGGAGATAGCCAACGACCTTCTGAATCTAACCGCCAATTCCAATCTGAAGGTGCTGGAGGGAAGCAAGGTGATTGAGGTGAAAAATGCCAATCTCAATAAGGGACTGACGGCACAGCAGTGGCTTTCCAGAGAGAACTGGGACTTTGTCCTCGCCATCGGTGATGATGTTACTGATGAAGATTTGTTCAAGGCTCTGCCGGAAAATGCCTGGTCCATTAAAGTCAGGCTCGGGGTTTCGGCGGCCAAGTTCAGCGTTGATTCACCGGATGAGGTGCGTGCTCTGCTGAGAGAATTGATGGTAAAATAGCAATATGAAAATAGCTTTGGTCTCCCCTTACGACTTTGCCTATCCCGGGGGTGTCTGTAATCATATATCCAATCTAGAGGAACAGCTGACCAGGATGGGGCACGAGGTGAAAATCATTGCCCCGGCCTCGAAGGCAGTCTCCGCTCTGGGTGAGCGTCTTATACCAATAGGCAAACCCAGGCCGGTCCCGGTCAGTGGTTCCGTTGCTCGTATTACCCTGTCGCCCTGGCTGTCATCACGTATCAAGGCGGTGCTGGAAAAGGAGAAATTTGAAATTGTCCACCTCCACGAGCCCTTGATGCCAATGCTCTGCACTACCGTGCTGCGTCTCTCCAATTGCCCGAATATCGGCACCTTTCATGCCTCCGGTGGCAAACCCTGGTACAACTTCGGTACCCCTCTGGGCAAGCTTATCTTGAAGAAGTGGTTTCGCAAACTGGACTATAAAATCGCCGTCTCCGGGCCATCGATGGAATACGTGAACAAATACTTCCCCGATGAATACCACATCGTGCCCAACGGAGTCGATACAGAACATTTCCGACCCGATGTCGAGCCAATTGAGGAGTATCTGGACGGGAAACTGAACATCATGTTTATCGGGCGTCTGGAGAAACGCAAAGGCCTTGATTATCTGCTCCAGGCTTACAAGGAATTCAAGCGCACGATTCCTGACTCACGGCTAATCGTCGTCGGGCCGGGCATGCGGGGAAGAAAAAAGTACGAGAAACAGGTGGCACGTGGTGGCATAGAGGACGTCACTTTTATTGGCTATGCTACCTACAATGACCTGCCCAGATATTACAAGACGGCGGATATCGTCTGCTGTCCGGCCACCGGGTGGGAAAGCTTCGGCATCGTCCTGATTGAAGCGATGGCCGTGGGCACGCCGGTGGTTGCTTCGGATATACCCGGGTATGCCAGCGTGCTGACCAATGATGCCGAAGGATTGCTGGTGCCACCGAAGAATGCTCCCAAGCTGGCTGAGGCGCTGCTATCCCTGGCTGATGATAAATCCCGACGTCAGCAAATGGGGCAAAAGGGTATTGTTACCGCCCAGGGATACAGCTGGGAGAGCGTGGCCAAGAGCGTTCTGGCCTGCTACCACAAAGTACTTGGCTAGTTCATGGAATTACTATTAAACTAACCAGCTATCACTCCTGAGAGAACAGATTAGAAGCCTCTCAATCCATTTTGTCGAACTGGTCTTTGCTGGCGCCGCAGACGGGACAGACCCAGTCATCCGGCAGATTTTCAAAAGGGGTTCCAGGCGGGGTGTTGCTGTCCGGTTCCCCCTGTGCCGGGTCATAGATATAACCGCAAACGGAACACTTGTAGCGTGCCATTTCTGATTATCCTCCTGTCTTAAATTGGACGAAGCCCGCACTTTGAGAAACACCCTTTAGCCGAGGATATGCATCGCCTCTTCCCGATAAGCATCCATCAGGTATGGAATATCCGTGACTTTGGCGCATTCTTCGGTAAGAGACATGAGTTCGCGGCGGGTGAGTGCCGGCACACTGAAGCACCTCGCCCCGGCCATTAATTGCTGCAGCCCTATCCTCAGTTTTTCGCAGTAGCTGTAAATGCCAACCGCACCCAGTGGAATGTTCTTCATCTCATCGGCACCGACGATGCTCAATACGTCTTCGTAGTTGACGAATATCTCCTCCGGCGTGGAGCCAAACTGGCTCACCGTGTTGGGCAGCTTGCCTTCTTTAATCCAGCTGGCGATATTCTTACCAACCATGCCCGGGATCATCATTGCCCGCCCTATGCACACCGCCTTCACGAATGGTGAACCGAGAGCAAGCGCCTTGAAGATACCATCCTCGCTGCTGAAACCGCCGGCTAAGGCGATATCGGGTACGCGCTGGCCCTTGTCCGCCAGTTTCTTGCAGAACTCATGCGCGGCCGCGTGCAGGTAGAGGCTTGGAATACCCCATTCCTCCATCATACGCCAGGGGCTCATGCCCGTGCCGCCGGATGCGCCGTCAATGGTGAGCAGGTCAATCCTCGCGTTGGCGCCCCATTTTATGGCCATGGCCAGTTCACGCAAGCTGTAGGCGCCGGTCTTGAGCGTGATGCGCTTGAAGCCCAGGTTTCTAAGGCGCTCCACTTCAGCGTAGAAACCTTCCTCGTCAACGAAGCCGAGTCGGCTGTGACGCTCGAATTCTTTAAGCGCGCCGTCTTTGTAAGCTGCCTGGGTGACCGGGGCTGAAGGGTCGGGAGTAACTATATAGCCGCGTCCTTGCAGCTCCAGTGCTCGCTCCAGACTGTCGACCTTGATTTCACCGCCAATGCACTTCGCACCCTGTCCCCATTTCAACTCAATGGTTTCCAGGCCGTGCTTCTTGTATACGTATTCGGCAACTCCAAGCCTGGTATCTTCCACGTTCATCTGGACCAGTATTTCACCGTATCCCTGATGATAGCGGCGGTAGGTTTCAATGCGGCGGTCCATATCCGGTGCCGAAGCGATTTTCCCATTTGAGTCGAGCTCGAGCTTGGGGTCAATGCCGCATACGTTTTCACCACAGACCAGCGTGACGCCGCTGATGGCGGCACCTATGGCGAAATGCTCCCAGTATTTGCGCGCAATCTCAGTGGAGCCGAGCGCGCCGGTGAAAACGGGTAGCTTCATCTTGACTTTTATGTCCCAGCCGTATTCCGTCTCCGTGTCCACTGCGGGAAAGGTGGCGGTATCAGGGTTACCCTCAACGCCAGCCGGCAAACCCCTTGCCCCCAGGGCATAACCCTGAATATTGAGGTGGGAGTAGTCAACCGGGTAATCCTTATCGCTACCAGCGGTAATGTCGCCGAACGGCCCGGGGTAAATCAGCTCCCGGCCGCGAAAGGTTGCCCTGAATACCTCGCAGTTTCCGGTGCAGCTGTCAAGACATCGACTACAGAGGCCGCTCATCGGGGAAACGCTTCTGGAACGATTTGCTGATCTCGTGGCATCATTTGCATTTGGTCTTTGCAGGTTCATTTTTGGGACTCCTTCTTTAGTTTTTATAGCTTAACCAGTATCCCTCTATCGTGGAGATACCTCTTGGCTTCCGGTATGGTTATCTCGCCGAAGTGAAAGATGGAAGCCGCCAGAACGGCCGCAGCCTTGCCGATGGTTACCGCTTCATACAGGTGTTCCAGACTTCCTGCCCCTCCCGAGGCAATAACCGGTACGCTAACGGCTTCGGCAACCGCCTTCGTCATCTCCAGGTCATAGCCCTCTTTGGTGCCATCAGCATCCTTGCTGGTGAGGAGGATTTCGCCAGCGCCAAGCCCTTCCACCCTTTTTGCCCAGCCGACTATATCCATCCCCGTAGCTTCGCTGCCGCTCTTGACCACGACTTCCAGTCTGGGGAGGTTGCTGCCGACGGGGTTTTTCCGACCATCAATGGCCACCACCAGCTTATCCTTGCCAAACTCGGCAGCAGCCTGTTTGATAAGTTCCGGGTTCTTCACCGCCGCCGTGTTGATTGAGACCTTGGCAACACCGAGCTCAAATAGCTCCTTCATGTCCTGGGTATTCCTGATGCCGCCGCCGACGGCGAAGGGTATGGTCACCCTTTCGGCTACTTTCTTCACCCATTCCCGCATGGTGCCACGGTTCTCAACCGTAGCCATGATGTCCAGGAATACGAGCTCATCAGCACCCTCACGGCAATAAGCTTCGGCGGCTTCTACCGGGTCGCGGGCATCACGCAGGTTGACGAAGTTCACCCCCTTCACTACCCTACCTTCTTTGACATCCAGACAAGGTATAACTCTCACTGATTTCATTCCTTAACCTCTCAATTAGAAATATGGCAACAGGCAACCGCTTGCCGCATAAAATTATCACATCATTCTAACAGCTTTGATGTGTTAGTGTCAACACAAATGCTAAGTATTATGTAAAATACACGTTCCCCTATTTGTGTTGTGGTATACTATTGTTATTATTGGATTCGTAATCTTGTTAGGTCTTGAGGAAGTACATTGACCCACGCCCGATTGATAGTCAACCCGGCTGCCGGTGCAGGTAAAACGGCCCGGAGATGGCCTCAAATTATGGCCCGACTGCACAGCATTGACCTGCGCTTTGATTACGACCTTACCGAGGCACCGGGCCATGCTAGAGAGCTGGCGAAAACCGCTGTTGCTAAAGGCTATGAGCTGGTGGTTTCGGTGGGTGGCGACGGGACAATCAATGAAGTGGTCAATGGACTATACGATACCGGCAGTATTGCCGATGTCATGTTTGGCATTATTGGCACCGGCACCGGTGGTGATTATATCCGCACCATCGGGATACCACGATCATATCTAGAAGCCTGTCAATGCCTGAGAAATCCGCGGAAGGTAACCGTGGATGTGGGCGTTATTGAATATTTAAGCGGCAGCGAAACGGTCAGACGATTGTTTGTCAATTTTGCCGGCATGGGATTTGACGCTGAAATCGTGAGAACGACGACATTGAAGTACAAGAGATTGAATGCTACCGCCTCCTACCTCGCCGGGTTATTCTCAGCCCTCGTGTTCTATAAAAACAAGGCGGTGACCCTTCGCATTGATGGCGAAACAATCGAAGAAAAGGTGTGTACTGTCCTGTTGAACAACGGTAAATATGGAGGCGGCGGTATGTTCGCTGCACCCGAGGCCGATATTTCCGATGGTCTCCTTGATGTGCTCATTATCGGTGACCTGAGCAAACCTGACCTTCTCTGGTCACTGCCGAGGGTGTACCGGGGAACTCACCTGACGCATCCCAAGGTGACGTTGAAAAAAGCCCGGGAGATTGAGATAAGGTCGGACGATTTGGTTTTCCTACAGGCAGACGGTGAATTGCTCGGGGGACTGCCGGCTCGCGCCTATGTGCTACCGTCCCTGCTGAACATCGTGGTGTAAATCAAGATACAGTGACGGTATAACTTTGACGGAAAATGGTCGGGGTGAGAGGATTTGAACCTCCGACCTCATGGTCCCAAACCATGCGCGCTGACCAGGCTGCGCCACACCCCGCCACTATGATTTTAACATAGCTGGCTATTCTGAGGAAGCTTCCCCACTCGGCTTGCCGGCTAGCTCGACCAGCTTGTTGTATTCCCTGGTTACCCTTTCCTGTATTGTTTTTATTGTATCTTCCGTCAGGTGGCGGAACCTGCCCTGGGTTTTCAGGTAGTTTTCCACCGGTTCCAGTTTGGTCAGATTCAGGTTCAGCTTATACTGCCCGTTTTCAACCTCATACAATGGGAAAACACCAGTCCTGACGGCCAGCCTGCCGACTTTAATGGCATCGTCAGTGGGGCAGCGCCAGCCCGTGGGGCAGGCGGATAAAATGTGTATATAGGCGGGGCCAGGGGTTTCAACCGCTTTGGTAACCTTTCTCATTAAATCACGGTGATAGGTGGGGCAGGCTGTGGCCACATATGGTATGTCATGAGCCACTGCGATCGCCGGCATGTTCTTTTTCCAGGTTGGCTGTCCCAGGCTTTCTTTGCCGGCAGGTGAAGTGGTCGTTGAAGCCCCGTAGGGCGTGGCAGAAGACCTCTGGATACCGGTATTCATGTATGCCTCGTTATCCAGACAGATGTAGACGAAGTCGTGTCCCCTTTCCAGGGCCCCGGACAGGGCCTGCAGGCCGATATCGCTGGTGCCACCATCGCCGGCTAAAGCCACGACTTTAATATTGCGCTCGGGGCTTTTCCCCTTTTTCTCCATTGCCTTCAGCCCGGCTTCAATGCCAGAAGCTACCGCGGCCGTGTTTTCAAACAGGGTATGAATCCAGGGAAGGCGCCAGGAGGTATAGGGGAACGGCGAGGCCACAACCTCCATGCAGCCGGTGGCATTTATTATAATGGCGTTGTCGCCAATGGCTTTAGCGGCCAGTCTCACCGCCAGTGCCTCCCCGCAGCCGCTGCAGGCGCGGTGGCCGGGGGCAAAGGGCTCCAACTCGGTGATTATGCCGGGTCCATGAACTGCTGTTGCCATCATTATTCCCTCACTCCGTAGATTTCAAACTCTCGTTTGCTTCCTGTGCGGGCGATTTCGATACCGCGGTTCACCATTTCTTCGAAGCCGGCCATGGTAATATCTCTGCCACCCAGGCCACCCACGAAGCCGACTATCTTTGGTCTCTTCTCTTCCTTGTACAGGGCTGCTTTTATCTCGGAGCAGACCGGACCTCCCGGCCCGCCAAAAGATATGGCTCTATCAAGCACGATTAGTATCTCGGCGCCTTTTACCGCCTTGCGGAGTTCTTCGTACGGGAAGGGGCGCCACAGGCGAAGCTTGAGCAGCCCAACCTCCTTGCCATCACCTCTCATTTTGTCCACAGCCACCATTGCCGTTTCGCTGTAGCTGCCCATGGTTAACAGCAGGACTCTGGCGCCATCGGTCTGGTATTGCTCTATCGGCGAATACTGGCGACCGAAAGCCGTGCCGAACTCCTGCCAGACTTCCAGGATGACATCTTTGCTGTTCTCCAGGTTCATTTCCTGCGCCCATTTCACCTCGGTGTAGATGAAAGGTTGGCCAAAGGCTCCCATCGTGACCGGTTTCTCCGGGTCCAGTGGCAGAGGATATTTGAAGGGCGGCAGGAACCGGTCAACATCTTTTTTATCTGGAAGCTCTATAGGTTCAATGACATGGGTCAGTACAAACCCATCGAGGTGAATCATTACCGGAAGCAGAACTCTTTTATCCTCACCCATGCGGAAAGCGCAGATGACATTATCCACCGCTTCCTGCCCGTTTTCCACGAATATCTGAATCCAGCCGACATCACGAGTTGCCATGGCATCGGAGTGTTCACCCCAGATACTGATGGGTGCGGAGAGAGCGCGGTTGGCCACCGCCATGACAATGGGCAGCCTCATCGCTGAGGCAACATAGAGCACCTCGTGCATCAGCTCCAGCCCCTGGGAAGCGGTGGCGGTAAAAGTTCTGGCACCTACCGCCGAGGCGCCAACACAGGCGCTCATCGCAGAGTGTTCTGATTCCACCGGAATATAGGCCGCTTTCAGTTCCCCATTGGCGACCAGCTCTGCCAGGTGCTCCACAATATGTGTCTGGGGGGTTATCGGGTAAGCTGACACGACGTCAACATCAGATAACATGGCGGCGTCAGCAACGGCGATCGATACTTCCAGGCCTTCCCGTTTCGCCATTATTTCGCCTCCCCGACCATGGTAATCGCCTCTTTGGGACATTCCGTGGCGCAAATCCCACAGCCCTTGCAGTAGAATAAGTCGGGTTCAAAATATCCGTCCGTGTTCTTAACGATGCACCCCTCGGGGCAGAAGTAGTAACAGAGGGTACATTTATTACATTTATTGAAGTCAAACACAGGTCGGCGCGACTTCCAGTCACCGGTTCTGACCTCAACTGAGTTACCCGGCTCGGTGATAAAAAAGCCGATTTCTATTTCTTTCCAGCCCAACTCGCCTTTGGCTCTCGGTTTCTCCTTCGTTTTCGCCTTGGCCATTTCCCGCTACTCTCCTATTTTTGTTTCGGCAACGGCTCGTTCCATTGCCTTGATATTTCGCTCCGCCAGACGCCCGAAGCGTTTCTCCAGCGGCTCTTTCACCGATTCCGGAGAAATAACGCCGGTCGCCTTTATCATGGCACCGATCATGGTGGTATTGACGATATTGACTCCCAGTGTCTCCAGGGCTATTGTATCGGCATCCACGAGGGCCAGCCTGGCGTTAATACCGAAGTCCTTTTTAACCTGCGCAGCAGATTTTCTGGTATTGATAATAACTATGCCACCTTCTTTCAGCCCCGAAGTTGCATCCAGAATAGATAAAAGGCTCGGGTCCAGAATTAAGACCACATCGGGCTGGTCTACCTCCGCCCTGTTCCGAATGGGCTCATCCGGATTGATTCGGTTGAAGGCCAGAACCGGAGCCCCCCTTCTTTCCGGACTGAAACTGGGAAATGCCTGGGCATATTTGCCCTCACTGATGGCCGCCTGGGCTACCAGTTCCGCTGACGTAACTGCTCCCTGACCGCCACGACCGTGCCATCTGATTTCGGTGAGTTTATTTTTTGTCATTGCATACTCCTGACCATATTGAAGCGCCCCTGGGGCGACTTGAACGCCCGCCCCCAGCTCCGGAGGCTGGTGCTCTATCCGTCTGAGCTACAGGGGCCGCTGCTACTATTATAGCCTTGAGGGTAACGTAAGGGCAAGGTAAGATAGTTATCGCTTAAAGGGGGTAACGCGGATATTGTTGCGGCAAGCGTTTTCCAGTCAATAAACATGAATCAGGCTTACTCCAAAAACCGACCCATTATAACCATCACGGGTGAATAACGCAAGTATTGACATTTAGTCTCGGTGTCAATAAAGTGGAATAGCAAAGGAGGCGCGGATTGGTCTGGATTAAACTTATCCTCTGTATAGTCGTTATTTTTATCTCCGGAAGAAAAGTCGCTCGATATGGTGACATAATTGCCGAAAAAACCGGACTCGGTGGCATCTGGATAGGCCTTATTCTCATTGCGGCGCTGACCTCGATGCCCGAGCTTTTCACTGGGGTAAGCGCGGTAACGCTGGTCGATGCTCCCGGTTTGACCATCGGCAACCTTCTCGGCGCCAACATGTTCAATCTGTTCAACCTGGCACTTCTTGACATGTTTCACCGCAACGGTTCCATTCTGGCTATCGTGGGCAAGACGCATCGTCTGACCGGGATATTCAGCCTGATAATGGTTGTCTTCGTTGCCATCTTCATCCTGATAAGCAATAGATTCCATATCATGGACATAGGCTGGATTGGCTGGTATACGCCCTTTATCATTCTGTTGTACGTCATTTTCGCCCGCATAATATACCGTTACGAGCAGCGCCACCCGTCTCTGAAGGAGACGGAATTCGAGTACGCTGATAAGTCTTTAAGGCACGTTTATCTCTATTTCTCAATAGCCGCCGCCTTCATCATCGGTGCCGGCATCTGGCTCCCCTTCATCGGTGATGAGATTGCTGCGATTTACGGATGGGGGCAGGGCTTTGTGGGCAGCCTCTTCCTCGCCTTCACCACCACCCTGCCCGAAATAACCGTTTCCTTTGCCGCTATGAGAATGGGGGCCAACGACCTGGCCGTGGCCAATCTGATTGGCAGCAACCTGTTCAATTTGACCATTATCCCCCTCGATGACCTGCTCTATGTCAAAGGACCTATACTGGCTGCGGTCTCTGAGACCCACCTCGTCACTGCTTTCACGGTGGTGCTCATGACCATCGTCTTCATCATCGGGCTGAGCCACCGACACCAGCGCCTTTTCCGGTTGAGCTGGTGGAATGTTACTCTGTTTCTGCTCTTCCTTCTTGGTGCTTACTACAGCTTTCAGCTGGCTTGAGGACTGTTACTAAAACAGAAAGTCCCAGGCGAGTAAGACAATAAGGAAGAGGAGCACGACCAGCACCATGACTCCCAGCGGTATCCGGTAGCGGTCAGGGTTGAATGTCGACGGTTCAGGAGCTGGCTTCTCGGTGCGCAGTAGAACATGGCTGGCATTTTTAACTCCGACGACGAAATAGCCGGCAGGGTTGTCGCCCAGCTTGACCATATACCGGGCAAGGCGAAGTGAAAGACGTTCTACAGCCTCAAAGAGCTCGCTGATGGACACGCTAAATACCTTGAAAGCGATACGTGATGGCCTGCGGTAGAACCAGTCTGTGTCCAGTGTAATCGTATCCTTAACGTGGAGGCTTTTCAACACCAGCCAGAAGGCAAGCCCGGTGAATATGAGCAACTGCATCGTTTCGATTAAGTGTGAGGAGGTATAGGGCTGGTAATGCACCGCAAAGGGGAGGAGATTGTAGAGCAGTGCCGGGTAAACGCCGATGGCAATACAGATTGCCGATGTCAGCCCCATCCCTATATACATTCCCGGTGGCACCGGTTCGGGCTTGAGGTTGCGGTCGGTGCTGAACCAGGTGAAGTACGGCAGCTTCAGCCCAATGGAGAGGAAGGTGCCGATGGAGGCCAGGCTGAGCAGGAGTACTATGATACCAAAATGCTCCAGTTCGGCGGCATATACTACCATTGATTTGCTGACAAAGCCGCTGAAAAGCGGGACGCCGGAAATGGAAAAGGCCCCGACCATGAAAAATATCAGGGTGGGCCACATTTTCTTGAACAGGCCACCCAGTTCGGTCATCTTGTTGCGTCCGGTGGCATAGAGGACGGTTCCCATACCCATGAACAGCAGGCCTTTATAGAGAATATGGGCGAAGGCATGGGCGATAGCACCATTTACTGCCACGGCAGTGCCGATACCAACGCCGCAGACCATGTAGCCAACCTGGCTGATGATATGGTAGGAGAGGAGTCGCCGCCCGTCATTGGCCAGAAACGCGAAAACAACGCCATAGACCGCCATGATAGCGCCCGCCCACATCAGTAATTCCAGGCCGGCAAAGCCGCGGGCAAGGGCGTAAACGGCTACCTTGGTGGTGAAGGCGCTGAGAAAAACGCTGCCGGCAACCGTCCCTTCTGGATAGGAGTCAGGCAGCCAGCCGTTCAAAGGTGGTACGGCCGCGTTGAGGGCAAACGCGAGAAGGATAAGATATGAAGCAATACCGCTATCAAAGTGCGTGAACAGGAGAGAGCCGGTTTGCTGCAAATGCAGGAGGATACCGGCCATGAGGATGCTGCCGCCGAAGGCGTGTACCAGCAGGTAACGAAATCCGGCCTTTCTTGCCCCCAGTGTACGTCTCGCCCAGATGAGGAAGAGCGAGGAAACGGCCATGATTTCCCAGAAGAAAAGGAGCGTGAACAGGTCGCCGGCAAAGACCACCCCCAGCGAACTCCCCACGTATAGCAACGATGTCACCTGCTGCAGGTTATCTTTCACATGGTAGCCATAGATGCTCCCGAGGAACCCCATGATGACAAAGACATACCCGAAAGCCATACTGAGCCGGTCCACCCGGCAGACCATCAGGTCATAGTTGAGGAAGGGCAAGCTCAGGCTGGCCCCGACTTCCAGATTTATCAGGAATACAAATGCGACGATTGAAATTAATACGTAGAAAACTGAACGCAACTGCCGCGGCAGTAATGGCAGCAACATCGCCCCGACAACATATATAATCGCCAGTGGGAAATTACTCATGCTCATCATCTCTATCGTAATAATCCTCGTCTCGCTGCAGCCAGTGGTGGCCGAGCAGCTTGGCGCCATAGATTATCGCCAGGCAGCCGAGAAAGCCGAACAAAGAGAAGAAGCCGGGTATGTACGACCATGGGAACTTGACATGCACGTGTCCGATTACCACCAAGAGGTCAAGTATGATAAAGACAAGCAATATGGCAATGGATGCCATCAACCGTTTTCGTTTCACGGGCCACCTCCACCCATAACGCTCTGTGCCACGTTTGAAGCAAGCTGGAAGAAATACGGGACACGGTCCGGGAAAAGCCCCATCAGGAGGGAGAGCACTGCAGTTATCGCCAGGGGAACAACCATTAATGGTGAAGCCTCGCCAAGCTTGGTGAACTTATCCGATGGGGCAAAAAAGGCGCGCGCTACAATGCTCAGTAAATAACCGGCATTGAGCAGCCCGCTGAGCAGGAAAGTGATGGCGAAAGCCATCTGCCCGACGTCTAGCGAGCCCTGTACCAGGTACCATTTGCTGATGAATCCATTTACCGGTGGAATCCCGGCCAGCCCCACCGATGCGATGGCGAATGCGGCCATGGTGATTGGCATCTGCCGGCCAAGGCCGTTGAGTTCGCTGACGTTCTCGCAGTGGGCCTTGACGTGGATGGCCCCGGCGCAGAAAAAGAGCGTGATTTTCATCATGGCATGGTTGACGATGTGGAGTAAAGCGCCAATCCAGGCGCTCGGTGAGAATAGTGCCGTACCGAGGACGATATAGGAAAGATGGCCCACGGTGGAGTAAGCCAGGCGCGCTTTAAGGTTATCCTGGCGCAGGGCGATGACTGAGGCCGCCAGTATCGTGAAGGCAGCAAGCGCAGCAAGGAAGCTCGCCGCGCCGCTTTCGTTGAACACCGCCGGCCCAATGATGAAGCCAATCGCTCGGGCAAAGCCGAAGACCCCGGCCTTGACCACGGCCACGGCGTGGAGCAGTGCGCTCACCGGCGTCGGCGCCACCATCGCCGTGGGCAGCCAGCTGTGCATGGGCATGATGGCCGATTTCACGCCGAAACTGAGCAGGAAAAGGGTGAAGAGCATGATGACGCTGCTCTTCGCAACATGTGCTGGCAGGATACCCCCGGCTTTGAAATCAACCGTGCCGCTCAACTGATAGGTAAAAGCCAGAGCGAAGATGAGGAAAACGCCACCGGTAAGCAGGTAAACCAGGTACTTGCGGCCACCGAAGATTGCCTCCGGTGTCTCTTTATGCAGCACAAGTGGATAGGTGGCGATGGTCAGAATCTCGTAAAAGATGACCAGGGTGAGGAGATTGGCGGCGAAGGCGATTCCCATAGTCGCCGAAAGGCAGATGGCAAAACTGGCGAAGTAACGTGTCTGCTTGTGTTCTGACATGCCCCGTACGTAGCCTATGGAAAACAACGAGGTCAATATCCAGAGGAAGGAGGCGGAGAGCCCGAAAATAATGCCCAGCGAGTCCACTTTCAGCGCCAGCGATATGCCTGGGGAAATGGAAAAGAGGGTTATCGCGAGTGATTTTCCCTGAAGGACGATGGGCAGCATTGATGCTACAAGGGCGAATTTAGCCAGCGCTGCCATAATCGTCCAGGATTCGCGGACGTTTGGTCGCTGGTTCGGAATGACGATGAAAACAACGGCAACCAGTGAGACCAGTACCGCGAGCAATGGCTTCAGCGAATAGACCGTTTCCATCAGTTTAAACTAATTATCCGTTTTCCTCGCTATGGCAAAAGCGCCACTATAGGGTTTAATACATATGAGACTATAAGCGCGTTTATCAGTCCCAAAATTATTATGCCTATCGCCAGGATGAGAATGGGTACTAGAATCCTAGCCGGAGGCTCTGTCGCCTGCTCTACCGCTGAGTCGTTGGTGGAAGGTGTAGTGAAGAGCTTTTCAATCATGCGGAAGAAGTAGACCGCAGTCAGCAGGCTGCTTGCCAGAATAACGGCGACAAAGGCCCAGTTATTGGCCTCTATGCCGCCCAGCACCAGGTACCATTTGCTGAAAAAGCCGGCCATGGGCGGGATACCCACCATGGATAAAGCAGCCACGGTAAAAGCGCCCATCATCAGTGGCATCTTGCGCCCCAGACCGGCAAACTGTGATATTGCATGCAGCCCGGTCTGGTACCTGATGCCGCCGGCAATTAAAAAGAGGCAGCTCTTCATGAAGGCGTGGTTCAGAATGTGAAGCAAGGCCCCGATGAGGCCAAACGGATTGGCCAGGCCGATGCCCAGTCCGATATAGGCCACCTGGGCCACGGTGCTGTAAGCGAGCATGCGCTTAAAGTCCTTCTGGGCAATGGCCATCACCGAGCCAAAAATAATGCCTGCCGCCGACACCCAGCCAATTATCGTGGTCACCGGCAGGATATCAATGAAATATTGGGGTTGGAATATGGTGAGCATCATGCGCACGATAACATAGGCGGCGACCTCAATCTGTATTGCCGCCAGGATTGCCGCCACGACGGGAGGCGCATAGCTGTGAGCATCAGGCAGCCATACGTGCAGCGGGAACAGCGCCATCTTGATTCCCATGCCGACAATAATCAGCGCCACGGCGGCCATGATGGTGGGTGAACCATAAAGCGGCGGCAGGCGCTGGGCGGCGTCTGCCATATTGAGCGTGCCGGTGGAAAAATAGATAAACCCCACGCCCAGCAGGTAAAAACTGCCCGCGATTGTCCCCAGTATAAGGTAGCGGAAACTGGCCACCACCGCCTTATCCCCGCCAAGCGTAATCAGCGCGTAGCTGGCTAACGAGTATATCTCCAGGAAGACAAAGAGGTTAAAAAGGTCGCCGGTAACCACAACGCCAACCAGTCCGGCGATGAGCAAAAGGATTAGCCCGTAAGCGGGAATGCCACGTCGGGGGGTATGGTATAGTCCTGCTTGCGGCGGGTAAATCACCGCAATAAGGCCGATGAACACGATGATTAAAGCCATGAATGCCGAGAGGTGGTCGAGGACATATTCTATGCCGAAGGGCGGCGGCCATCCTCCGAGAAAATAGCGTAGCTCCCCGTCAGAAAGGACGCGGAAAAGCCCGGTACCGGCGGCTACCAGTGCCAGCGCCATGCCAATCGCCGCCGTCGCATAGGCCCATCGAAGCCGCCATATCCCAACCAGCGCCGAAATAAAGCAAAACAGTAATAATGGCGCGAGGATAAGAATCGATAAGCTGGACATTTACTCCGAATTCTCTTTCATATTTGCCATTATCGCCCCATCATCCAGAGTTTTATAGGAACGGTAGATAACGATGAGAAAGGCCAGGGCAACACCGGTAAGGGAAATCGCCACCACAATCCCGGTCAGTATCAGTACATGCGGCAGAGGATTAACGTACTTGGCCGCCTCCATACCGAGTAATTCATCGATGACCGGCACCGAACCGCCTAGTTTGGTAGCACCCTCAATAAAGAAAAGAAAGATGGCGGTCTGAAAGATGTTCATCCCGATGAGTTTTTTCAGCAGGTTGCGCTTGCCGAGCATCCCGTAGAGGCCGATGGCCAGCAGGATGACGATCATGAAGTACACGTACCGGGACAGGAATAAATCAATAACTACCATCTTTCACCAACCAGGTTATCGAAAATCAGCACCAGCGTGCCGAAAACGGCCAGGCCGATGCCTACCTCCACAATCAGGATACCGAGCGCCCTCAACTCGGCACCATGCACCCAAAAAATGGGCAGGCTTCCGTAGTCCAGAAAAGCTCCACCGAAGGCCATGGGAACCACCCCGGCAAGGCCAAAGATGAGCATGCCAGTGGCGCCTAATGCCAGTGCCAGTTTTGGGGAGAATTTACGATAAGAGATTTTGGCACCCAGATACAATCTCTGCAGTATGACGCTCACGGCCAGCAGGACTCCTCCCTGGAAGCCTCCGCCCGGCCCATAGTGCCCGTGTATGATAACGTAGAGCGCAAAGAGTTGAATGAACGGTATCAGCAGGCTACATACGGTCTGAATGATGATGCTTTGATAGTGTAGCTTTATCATTTACCTTTCTCTTCATAAGAATCAGGATACAGGCCAGCCCGGCAGTGAAAATCACTATCGTCTCACCTAAGGTGTCATAGCCGCGATAGTCGGCCAGGACTGCGGTAACGACATTCGGTGTATGGGTATCCCCCACCGAGTCCTCAATATACGTCGGGGAGACATGGACATTCGCCGGGGCCTGTGGGTCAGCATGGTCTGGCAGGCCAACGGTGGCGTACAGCATCAACGCCACGAACAGTAGCATAATAAGCCCATTAAACCACTTCAATCTTCTGACCTCCGTCGGGTAAGAAATAGGGCCACGATGAAGAGCACCCCGCTTATCCCCGCCCCCAGCGTTGCTTCGACGAAGGCAACATCAATTGCTCCCATCTGGCTGAAAAGCAGCGCCACAAAGAAACTGTAGGCAGCAAGCGCCGCCACCGCCGCTAAAAGGTCATGCACGGACAGCGCGATGAGCGCAGTTATTACCAGTATCACCAGCAACCAGAAATCTACCTGCCAGATCATGGCTGTTCGGTCCTTTTTCCCTTTTGTGCCGCTTTCTGCCTTGTCCAGGGCTGGAGGCCGGTACGCAGTGCCGCCCGGGCAACAGCGTGTATGGCCGTTGGATTGGCGATCAAGGCAAAGAACAGAATGAACAGTATTTTCACAGTGCTCAGTTCCAACCCGTTGTAGACGGCGAGGCCACCCAGCACCAGTATTGAGCCCAGCGTCTCCGATTTGCCCACGGCATGGGTCCGGGCGTAGAAATCGGGAAAGCGGAGTAGCCCCAGGACGCTTACCGTCAGGAAGAAAACGCCGGCCGCTATCAGAATAATGGCTATTACCACTCCTGCCATCAGAGCCTCTCCCCTCCCCGGTCAAAGTACTTGCCCAGCACAATGACGATGACAAAGTTGAGCAGCGCGTATGCGATGGCGATATCGATGAACATGTTGACGCGTTCAAAGAGAAAACCGATCAAAATCAGTATAACAAAGCCGTTGGTTCCCACCAGTCCGGCGGCGATTATCCGATCGAAGATGGTTTTGCCCACCGCCACCCTGTACAGCGAAATAGCAGTAAGCACGATAATGAATACGGTAATACCCAGAAGGAAAGAACTCATTGTTCGAGCTCCTCCAGAGAGTAAACCCAACGGACCTCTGGTTTTGGCTCTTTCTCCTCCAGGTACACCTTGGCTATCCTGTTCTGCATCTTTCCTTCTACGAGACCCGAAGCCAGTGGTGGCTTCAATGTATGAATAATATAGTTGCCGTCCTCTAAACTGGTAGTGATGGTGCCCGGTGTTAGAGTGATAGAATTGCCCAGCGTTACCTGAGCAATTCCCTTGCGCATCCGGGTGCGGAAAAGGAGCAGTACGGGCTCGATCGGCATTTTGGGGTGGAGCACAAGGTAGGCGACCTGCACGTTCGCCATAATGATTTGAAGCACCAGCCAGGGAATGTAAAGGAGAAAACGCCACATCTGCAGGAGAACCTGTCCTGCCTTGATATCCAGTCGTTCACCACGTTGAAGCACGGAGTAGAAAAGGTCGTTGGTGAGGAAGGTTACCAGTGCGGCGGAAATGGCACCGATGATGATGTATTTGGCTTCATAACGACCGGACAGCAGAAGCCAGAAGGCAAACAGGACAACAAATTGCAGGGCAATGCTGAACAATCGATTCTGGCCGTGAATCGTGATTTTAGGCACGTCTAGAGTGTCTTCGATTATTTCCGACACTTCTGGGTCAGCAACAGGGCTTTGGTTCCGCTCTTCAAGAGACATTGTTTCTCCTGCCATAAGCTTAGACTTTTGGTCTGAACCACGACTTCCATCGTCTTGCCGGTAATGGTCAATAATAATACTTATTTATCAATTTTATAAAAGTCAACAGATATGCTTATCGAACGGATATCCCGGGCTGTAAAGCTGATTAGTTTTTATATTGTACCATACTAAATGATATCGCATGGCCCTTTTTACATCTGATTAAGAATTGCCCTCAAAAATCTTTCTCAGGTAGACTACCGATTTTCGAGCTATCGGTTCCGGATCTCCTTTCGGAACAATAACCACTGACGCCGAGCCCTCAAATCTTTCTTCCCCCAACACGCGGACGATATTTGGCCAGTCCAGCGTCTCTTTCTCTGTGCTGACGCCCGGAGGCAATCGACTTGGCTCATAAAGATGAATGTGCCTGGCCAGACCCCTGGCGGCTCTGATGCCGTGTTCTATCGATGGTTCTGCCACGTAGAGTTGGTGGGTATCCAGCATGATGCTGAAATTTGGGCTGCTGATTTTCTCGACCATGGCCATGACTTCTGCATTGGTATTGAATAAGCTGGTGTACTCTGCCTCCGCGGGCTCCAGCATGATAATTGCCTCGGCTTTTTCAGCATGCCCGGTAAGCTCACGGAATATCTCCTCGGCAAGCTTTAGCATGTCATCTTTGCTCATTCCCGGAATTCCCCTGCCCCGCGACGCTCCAAGACCCACCCTGGCTTTAAAATAGCCGGCAAAGTCCAGCATTCGCTTGAAACCATCGATTGCTTTCTTCCGAACGGCTGTGTCCTCGTGCAGAAGCGCCATCCCCTGGGCAGCAATACGGCCGCTGTTCACCACCGGCATTACCGCACCGGTTCCTCCCAGCATTCGACCGAATAATTCCGGGTCGGGAGTCCGTTCGGGGTCGGGCATGAACTCGATGCCGTCATATCCCCAGCTCATCGCGGTCCTGCCCAGTTCCTCCGGGGTGCCGGTGAGCACCTTCACCACAAAGTCCAGCTGCAGCATGTCCGGCGTTGAGGCAAAGAGGCAGAACTTTACTTTCGACATATAAAATCTCCTTTTTCGACCTGACAGTCTATCATATATTTCCTATTTGATTCTTTCCTGAAGTTTTTTCATTTTGGTTTGCAGTTTGGCACTGTCCAGCACTTCTCTGTTAACCAGGGTTGTCGGTATCTCGTTGCGTAGAATCGTTGCCATCTGCCCAACGATGATATCCCACATGGTGCTGAATGTCTGGTCGGTCTGTGCCAGGGCGTGGGGGCTCAGGACGACGTTGTCCATCTTGAGCAGCGGGTTATCGTTCTGAACCGGTTCCTGTTCAAAGACGTCAAGTCCGGCACCGCGTATCCAGTCTTCATTCAGCGCCTTAATCAGTGCTGTTTCATCAACTATCGGCCCGCGGGCGGCGTTTATCAGGAAGGCAGACTCTTTCATCATCTTCAGTTCTTTTTCGCCGATTATATGCCGCGTCTCTTCATTCAGCGGGCAGATAATGCACAGGATGTCTGACTCTTTCAGCACGGTATCAAAGTCGACCAGCTGTACTCCCACATCGGCAACTGCTTCCGGCTTGAGGTATGGGTCGTAGGCAATGTGCTTCATTTCAAATGGCATGGCCATCTTGAACATCTCATGGCCGATGTTGCCGACGCCCACCGCCCCTAAAGTTCTCCCCACCAGCCCCCAGCCCTGATAGTGGGACTGTTCCGCCCAGCGCCCTTCACGAATCAGTTTATCTTTGGTCAAAAGGCGCATATTCAGGGCAAGAATGAAGGTCATATACACTACAGCCATCGGGCGTCTTACCGCATCCGGCGTGATGAACAGCATGATGCCGGCGTCGGTGAGGGCGGGCACGTCCAGCCTTTCGTAGCCTACCCCGCCCCGGTGTATGGAGACGAGTCGCTCATTTCCAGCAAGACTCTGCCTTGTCCACAGCGGCCTGAAGCTGACCACCATGTCAAGGTCCTCTATCTGGTCCGGCGTTACTTCCCGTTTGAATTCCGGGAACATCTGGTATTCCACACCGGGCATATCATCGAGCAGCTTCAATCCCGGCCCGGGCATCCAGAATTTTCCTTTTTCATCGAAATAATCCCTGGTCAGTCCGATTCTGGCTTTACTTCGCAAACTGGTCCTCCTTTAGGTAAATTTCTGTATTCAACATTGAATATCTATAAAGATTAATTCCACAGGCTCTTTTTTGTCAAATATAGTAATTACCCTGGACACCTACTCACACGTTGCGCCGGGGCTTCAAGAGGCGGCAGCCAAGAGATTTGATGATATGTTCAGCAAGCATCCAGAAAAGCAACTTATCGAATCGTAGCTAATTCCTGCTAACTAATCACTAATCAAAAAAGACCTATCCTTAACTGGGCCGATATCTTGTTATGCGACCTTCCACGGTTTATAATTCTCCCATACGAATACCCTTCCTGATAAGGGGGCAGTCAGATGAAATATCTAATAATCATTTCTGTGTTAGCTGTGGCATTAGTTGGTGGTGGCGTATTCTTTTGGATGAGCATAACTAACCTGACAGATAGAGTTACTGAACTCCAATACAATCATGCTACACTTCAAGGCAGTTACAATAATCTGCAGGCCAGTTATAACACACTTGATACAGACTATAGAACTACTCTCAATAACTACAATCAGCTAAATGATAATTACCTCACACTTCAGGGGTCATATGATTCTTTGAATAGGATCAATCAATCCCTTACAGTCAAGATTGGAGAACTAGAAACGAGTCAAGAAACCCTCGAGAAAGAGTATGATAACTTGAATCGAGAAGTATTATTGTTAAGGTCAGAAAACAGAGAGCTTGAAAGAGATAACGATTATTTACAGGGTATCGTTGACGAATACGAGAGTGTGCCCAACTCATATTACTCAACTGGCACATTTAAGCATTACGAAAATACTTTTGAAGAGTTAAGCAAGTTCCTTACTTCCGACTTCAAATTACCCAGAGACTATGAACTACACGTGTTTGATTGCAGCGAATCAGCAGCGTACCTTGAGTGGGCTTTGGAGAATGCTGGATTTTGGGCAGAAATTGTTGTTGGTCCAGACCCTGCGGGAGAAGCTGTACTTGACCATGCGTGGGTGATTGCATATACATCAGATTATAAAGTAGCTATTGAAGCTACTGCGCTGACTACCAAGGATAGATATGCGTGGTTATCTTGGGGGAGAACACCCGGTGTGATATATGAAGATGATGACCTAATAGATTACTGGGAGAACTACTACGAAAACTATGACAAAACATTTAAGAATATATATGCAGCAATACGTCAATTTGGTACTGGTCGGGAATGGAACTGGTGGGAAGGGTCTTTTGGTTTTGAATAGTTAGTAGCAAATTAGTAGCAGAATGGATTTTAGTCGTCGGTTTTTGGTAGAATTTGAAGCTGGGAGAGGTGTCCGAGTGGTTCATGGTGCCGCTCTCGAAA
>JAHJTL010000113.1 GCA_018829775.1 Chloroflexota bacterium
CCCTCCACCAGTGATGATTTAATCTTTTTCTCCAGTTCGTTTTCCACAGAATACTCCTCCAGCTTTTTAGACTATATTAATCTTATCACGCTTTTGGCATTTTGATAATGGACTATCCGACGCTTCTTTTTTCTCAGTATTGCCATCACTCCAAGGCTGGCAGCATTTCGTTCATGATAAGGCGTAGATTACCGATGTAGTCTTTGGCCAGTGCATCAATCAACACCACTCTGCCCCCAATTGCTTCCGCAATAACTTCGGCGCTCTTCGGATCAAACTGCGGTTCGGCAAAGATTACCCTGATATCATGCGCCTTTGCCTGCTCGATTAGATATGTCAGACCGGCAGCGGTCGGCTCTTTTCCTTCTTTTTCGATGGATATCATGGTGAGACCATATTCGCTGGCAAAATAGCCGAATGCCGGATGGTAGACCATAAACCGCCGATTCACCACCCCAGCCAGACTGTCTCTTATCTCGCGGTTAATTTCGGCCAACTGCGCTAGATAGGAGTCCCTGTTTTGCTCGTAATAGCCTTTGTTTTTCGGATCAGTTTCAATAAGTCCATCACAGATGTTGCGCACCATTATCTGGGCATTCACCGGGGACATCCAGATGTGCGGGTCCTTTCTATCACGGTGTTCGTGTTCGTCCTCAGCGACCGTCTCCTGTAGCTCAATTCCCCGGGAACAGTCCACTACCAGCATGTCAGGATTGGTGGCCAGAAGCTTGTCCATCCAGACCAGCTCAAACTCAACCCCCGAACCCACCTTGGCATACATCTCCGCCTTGGCCAGGGCGGTCATCTGGGAAGGCGTTGGCTCATAGGTATGAGGGCTGGCCCCTGGCGGTACCATCACAGTGACGCCCACCTTTTCCCCGCCCACTTTTTCTACAAATTCGGCTTGAGGGAGAACAGTGACCACCACCCCCATCCTGCCGTCCCTTTCCTCTTCAGGTGCACAGGTCGTAGCTGAGAATACCAGCACTGGAACCAGCGCAAGGGCGAAAAACAGGCGGCTTGTTCTGGCAAATCTCTTCACTCTTCTCCTCTTCTTGCATCACTTTGCCGGGCGAAGACGATACCTCCGGTAGAGCATGACAGCGATTGAGGCAACGATGGTAATGCCACATAGCCACTGCGCCGTGGGCACGCCAGCGACGGCCCAGACTTCTATCTTGAGCATCTCGAGGAAAAATCGGCCCAGGCAGTAGTAAATAGCATAGCCCAAAAAGATGTCCCCGTCCAGAAGACGACCTCTCATCTTTCGTCCCAGTATCATGAGCAGAGCGAAGCCGATGAGGTTCCACAGAGATTCGTAAAAAAAGAGGGGGTGAAAGTGGCTGAACGCTTCATAGCCGGGGAGTCGATGCGCAGGGTCTATATAGATAGCCCATGGCAAGTCCGTAGGGTAACCGTATAGTTCCTGGTTGAAGAAATTACCCCAGCGGCCGATGGCCTGAGCCAGGATAAGGCCGGGAGCGACGATGTCCATCCAGCGCAGGGTGACGAGCTTTTTCCACCTGGTGTAAATGATGAGGCCAACGGCCCCCCCGGCTACGGCACCGAAAATGCCCAGTCCAGCGCCGCCGATGATTGCCGCCGGGTTTTGAAAGTAGAAGTCCCACTGGTCAATCACATGGTAGAGGCGGGCACCGATAATCCCCAGCGGAACAACTATCAGCGCTGCGCTGAGCACCTGCTCCCCGTTTTCACCTCTTCTCCTTGCCTCGATAACAGAGACGACCAGGGTGCTGATTACCCCCAGCGCGAGCATTATGCCATACCAGCGTATGGCCAGCGGGCCTATATGAAAAGCTATCTCCATATCTATCTCCTAAGGGCAATACATTCCCTGTCATTAAAGAATGATAACAGATTAATGTCAATGCGGCAATATTATGCCTTATATTTGCCGCATATAACAGGTTTTTTATTAAAATCCCGATGAATTATTTATTCTAAATATATTGACATTTACTATCGTAGCATTTTATAATGGTATACGGCAATTGCTTTCCGCATATTTTGGGTGATTGACATGAAAAGGGTATATATTAAAGAAGAAGCGTGCATGGGCTGCGGCCTCTGCGAGGTTTACTGCCGCCTGGAGCATGCTGCATCGAAAGACATAATCAAGGCACTGAAAAGAGAAACGCCTGGCGCTGTACCGCGGGTTCAGGTGCAGCGCAAAGCGCCCCTTTCATTCGCTCTGCAATGTCGGCACTGCGATGAGCCTTATTGTGTCTATTCCTGTCTCACCGGTGCCCTGCAGCGTGAGCCTGAGAGCGGCATAGTGCTTGTGGATACAGATAAGTGTATGGGTTGCTGGACCTGTGTCCTATCCTGCCCCTTTGGCGTGATAAGACAGGATGCAGAACGGGGGACGATTACCAAATGTGACCTCTGTTATTCCAGCGGTATACCGGCGTGTGTCGTCCATTGCCCGAACGAAGCGCTGGTCTATACCGAATGCGAATCCCCTGTTTCCACAGAGTAGAAATATCGTACAATAAGACATTGCTACTGAAATAATCTATAGAGAAATGTAAATGATTGCGATAATCGATTACGGAGCTGGCAACCTGCGCAGCGTGGCCAATACCATCTCCAGGCTGGGCTATCAGCCCAGGATAACCAGCCATGCCGCGGAGCTGTCTGAGGCACAGGCGGTAATCCTGCCTGGCGTTGGCGCCGCCGGCGGTACCATGGAAAGTCTGCGGAAACTGGGTCTGGTGGAACCGATAAAACAGCTCATTGCCGATGACCGTCCTTTCTTCGGCGTCTGCATCGGGCTGCAGGTGCTCTTCACCGGCACCGAGGAAGGCGGCTGGCATGACTGCCTCGGGATTATCCCGGGTCGAGTGAAAAAACTGCCCGGCGGGCTGAAAGTGCCCCATATGGGATGGAACCAGGTAAAGCAGCGTTTCCACCACCCGGCATTTGAAGGCATCCCCGATGAAGCCAACTTCTACTTCGTGCACAGTTATTACGGGGAGCCAGAGGATAAATCCCTGGTGGCCGGGGAAACGGAATACGGAGTCACCATAGGCAGCGTTATTGCACGGGGCAACCTGGTGGCGACGCAGTTCCATCCGGAAAAGAGCGGAGATTATGGGCTGAAAATGTATGCCAATTTTCTCCGGCATGCCACCGGTGTAAATTCATAATCGGAAGAAAAGCAAGATGGCAGTGAATCTGACTGAAATTAAATATCTGATAATCGGCAACTCCGCCGGCGGTATCGGTGCTGCGGAAGCGATACGTGAAGCAGATGAGCAAGGGAGTATGGTCATTGTCTCCGATGAACCCTACCCTGCTTATTCACGACCGCTTATTTCCGAGCACCTTGCCGAAGGATGCTCGCTCGAACGCATGATGTACCGACCGGCTGATTTCTACGAGCGCAATGGTATCAACACCGTGCTCGGCCAGAAGGCAGTAAGCCTTGACCTTGCCAATCACACCCTGATGCTGGACTCCGGAAGCGCCATTTCCTGGCAGAAGCTGCTGCTGGCGACCGGTGGGCTGCCCATTGTCCCGCCCATCAAAGGCGCCGAACGGGAAGGTATCTTCACCTTCACCACACTGGACGATGCCAAAGCCATTGACGGCTACCTTTATGAGGCAGATAGGGTGGTGGTCATCGGGGGCGGCCTCATCGGTGTCAGCGTTACCGAAGCACTGGTCAAGCGCGGTGCCGAAGTTACCATCGTTGAGATGAAGGACCGCGTGCTCAATACCATCCTCGATGAAGAGGTGTCCGCCCTTGAGGACAGCATCCTGCGTCAGGCCGGGGTTGATATTATCACCGGTCACGTCGTTTCCGAAATCAACGGCCATGGTAGAAGAGTGCAGGGCGTTACTCTTGATAATGGCGCCAGAATTCCCTGCGATATGGTTATAATCGCCATCGGTGTCCGCCCCAGAATGGGACTGGTCGACGGCACGGGCATAAAGGTAAACCGGGGCATTATCGTTGACCGCTACATGGCAACCTCCCATCCCGATGTTTATGCCTGCGGCGACGTCGCTGAAGCCTTCGACATCGCCTACGGGGAATGCCGGCTCACTCCCATCTGGCCCAATGCCTACATCGGCGGGCGAACCGTCGGCTTCAATATGGCGGGCAGGCCAACCGAGTATCCGGGCGGAATGGCCATGAACTCGCTCAAGTACTTCGGCCTGAATGTGGTCTCGGCGGGGATAGTGATACCACCGGATGACAGCTATGAAGTGATTATGTCAAATAAAGATGGTGCCTACCGCAAAGTCATCCTGAAGGATGGAATTGTGGTCGGCCTTATCTTTGCCGGCGATATCGAGAAATCTGGCATCATCCAGAGCCTTATCAGGAACCGGATAAACGTAGACGATTTCAAGCAGGCGCTGGTCACAGATGATTTCGGGCTGGCTTTCCTGCCCGGAGAGTTATGGCGACCGGAACTGGAAGTGCCCGCCGGCGCCGTGGTCTCGCCCATTTATGCAGAAGAGCCCGAGGAAGTGATTGCCGGCGAATAATCTATCTTCGCGAGGAGATGCGCCATGAAAGACCTTGACCGAATACAGAACCCATATCAGGACGATAAAGTGATTGATGCCTGCTCCATATTTGGCATGATGGATACGTCCGGCAATAGATTTTCGGGAAAGGATATTATCAGGGCAATCGCCAACATGCACGAGCGCGGCAACGGACTTGGCGGCGGTTTTGCCGTCTACGGGCTTTACCCCGATTACGCCGACCTCTTTGCCTTCCACATCATGTATCTTAGCCGGAGGGGAAGGGAAGAGGTGGAGTCTTTGCTCAGAAATAGATTCCAGCTGGTCCACCAGGAAGAGGTGCCCACCCGGCCGACATCGGCAATCGCCAACCCGCCTACAGTCTGGCGTTACTTTCTGGATATCGGTGAACAGAAACCCGGAGGCCAGTCGGACGATGACTACATCGTGGAACAGGTGATGCATATCAATACCCGGCTTCAGGATGCCTTCGTCTTTTCCAGTGGCAAGAACATGGGCGTCTTCAAGGGAGTTGGCTACCCGGAGGAAATCGCCGAGTATTTCGGCCTTGAGCAATACGAAGGTTATCTATGGACGGCGCACGGCCGCTTCCCGACCAATACCCCGGGGTGGTGGGGTGGTGCCCATCCCTTCTGCATCCTGGACTGGACGGTGGTGCACAACGGAGAGATATCTTCCTACGGGATAAACCGGCGTTATCTGGAACAGTACGGATATCACTGCACCATGCAGACCGACACCGAGGTGGTGGCGTATGCCGTCGACCTGCTGATGCGGAAGCACGGGCTGCCCATTGAAATCGTGGCGCGCGTTCTGGCTGCCCCGTTCTGGTCAGAGATTGAGCGCCGCCCACCCGCGGAACGCGAGCTGCTGCGCGTACTGCGCCAGACTTACGGCAGCCTGCTACTGAACGGCCCGTTCACCGTCATTATTGCGCACCAGGGTGAGATGATTGGCCTTACCGACCGTATCCGCCTGAGACCGCTGACTGTGGGCGTGAAAGGCAGCATGCTCTACCTTTCCTCCGAAGAGTCGGCCATTCGCCTGGTCTGCCCTGACCTTGACGATGCCTGGATTCCGGCCGGTGGCGAACCGATAATCGGCAGCCTGCAAGCACCTTTACAGCCAATAGAAAAACTCGGAGCCGAGGAGATGGTTTCCTATGCTCACTAAGCGTATTATACCCTGCCTCGATGTCAAAGACGGACGGGTGGTCAAGGGGACCAGTTTTGTCCAGCTGCGCGACGCCGGCGACCCGGTGGAACTGGCCGCCTTCTACTACCAGCAGGGCGCCGATGAGCTGGTCTTTCTCGATATCAGCGCCACGCCCGAGGGACGCGATACGCTGGTGGACGTGGTGGAAAGTATATCGGAGCAGGTGTTCATACCACTGACCGTTGGCGGTGGCCTGCGCACCACCGGTGATATGCGGCGACTGTTGAAAGCAGGTGCCGATAAAGTATCCATAAACACGGCGGCGGTGCTTAATCCGGAACTGATTCAGGAAGGAGCAGCCAGGTTCGGCAGCCAGTGCATCGTCGTGGCCATCGATGCCAAGCACGTTGAGAAAAAACCCGAACTAAAGTGGGAAGTCTACACCCACAGCGGACAGCAACCGACCGGGATTGACGCCGTTGATTGGGCACAGCGAGCCGTGGCAATGGGAGCGGGGGAAATACTGCTGACCAGCATTGATGCCGATGGACACCGCGCCGGCTATGACATCGAACTCACCCGTGCTATATCGGAAGCGGTATCCGTGCCGGTTATCGCCAGCGGCGGCGCCGGGGAGCTGGAAGACCTCTACCAGGCACTGGTGGCCGGCAAGGCCGATGCGGTGCTGGCGGCCAGCATATTTCATTACGCACTCATTCCATTCCGGAGACGAAAAAATATCTGGCGAATAAGGGAATACCGATACGCATTGAGGGGTGAGGAAAGGTGAAGACATATCTGCCGCCCAAGTTTTTAGTTGAGAGAGACCCGGAGCGCTGCATCAAATGCGAGGTGTGCGTCAACCAGTGCTCCTTTGATAACCACTATTTTGACGCTGAAGATAATGAGATGAAGAGTCGCACCGAGAACTGTGCCGGCTGCCATCGCTGCGTCACCTTCTGCCCTACCGGCGCACTGACGGTGCGGCGCAACCCGCTCGAGTACCGTGATAACTATAACTGGCGCCCGGAGTATATCGAGGATATCATCAAGCAGGCTGAGACGGGAGGCATCCTCCTCACCGGCATGGGCAATGACAAGGGCCAGCGCATTTACTGGGACCACCTGGTGCTCAATGCCAGCCAGGTGACCAATCCCTCCATTGACCCGCTGCGCGAGCCGATGGAACTGACCACATACTTGGGCGGCAAACCGGACCGGCTGGAGCTTGACGCAGACCTGAATCTGAAAACGAAGCTGACACCACAGGTCAAGCTGGAAGTGCCGGTGATGTTCGCCGCCATGTCTTACGGAGCGGTGAGCCTCAACGTGCACCAGTCGCTGGCCAGAGCGGCAACAGAGATGGGCACGCTGTGGAATACCGGCGAGGGCGGACTGCATCCCAGCCTTTATAAATATGGAAATAACACCACTGTTCAGGTGGCGTCGGGGCGCTTCGGCGTTCACCCGGGATACCTTGAGGTCGCCCGCGTCGTTGAAATCAAAATCGGTCAGGGGGCCAAGCCCGGCATCGGCGGCCATCTGCCCGGAGAGAAAGTCAGCGCCGAGGTCTCCATCACCCGCATGATTCCACAGGGCACCGATGCCCTCTCCCCGGCACCGCAGCACGATATCTACTCCATTGAGGACCTGGCACAGCTTGTCTACGCGCTGAAAGAGGCCACCCACTACCAGAAGCCGGTATCGGTGAAGATAGCTGCCGTGCACAACTCGGCGGCAATTGCCAGCGGTATGGTCCGCGCCGGCGCCGACATCATCGTTCTCGACGGGCTTAGGGGAGCCACCGGGGCTGCCCCCAAGGTGATACGAGATAACGTCGGCATTCCGATTGAGCTGGCCCTCGCCTCGGTAGACGGTCGCTTGCGTCAGGAGGGCATCCGCAACCGGGCATCGCTCGTCATTTCGGGTAGCATCAGGAACAGCGCCGACCTGGCCAAGGCGATTGCCCTCGGTGCTGATGCCGTCTACATCGGCACCGCCGCGCTCATTGCCCTGGGCTGTCGCCTCTGCCAGCAGTGCCACACCGGTAAGTGTGCCTGGGGCATCTGCACCAGCGACCTCTTCCTCTCCAAGCGGATTAACCCTGACATCGGCGCAAGGCGGTTGGCCAATTTACTGCGCGGCTGGAGCCTGGAGCTGAAGGACATGCTCGGTGGTATGGGCATCAACGCGCTGGAAAGCCTGCGCGGCAATCGGCTGGCCTTAAGGGGCGTGGGGCTCAACGAAAACGAACTCGATATCCTCGGTGTGAGGATGGCAGGGAGCTGAGATGAAAGCCGGGCCAGAAATCAACCGGAAAGTCAAGATTGACGCCAGCGGTATTCATTCCCGTGACCTTAATACACACCTGAAAGAGATAGCCGGCAATGGCACGAGGCAGGTTGAGCTCCACAATGTGTACGGGCAGCGTTACATTGGCACCAACCTGAATGCACCCCTGGAGATTGAGATTCACGGGACACCGGGCAATGACCTGGGTGCTTTCATGGATGGCCCCAGCATCACCGTTTACGGCAATGCCCAGGACGGTTGCGGCAACACCATGAACAACGGGGAAATCATCGTTCACGGCCACGCCGGCGACATCACCGGCCTCTCTGCCCGAGGCGGTCAAATCTTTATCCGCGACAGCGTCGGCTACCGGGCGGGCATCCACATGAAAGAATACCAGGAAAAGAAACCGATGGTGGTCATCGGCGGCACAGCGCAGGACTTCCTCGGCGAATACATGGCGGGAGGTGTGCTGCTTCTGCTGGGACTGAATGGAGGCGGAGAGCACAAAGCCAGGTTCATCGGCACCGGAATGCACGGTGGCACCATCTATCTCAGGGGCAACGTGGAGAAATATCAGCTCGGCAGCGAAGTGGGCATAGCCGAGCCAGGTGAAGACGACTGGCAACTGGTTAAAAAGTTGGTCATTGAGTTTGCCCGCCACTTCAAATATAATGCTAATGAAATATTGAAGGGTAAATTCATCAAACTCTTTCCCCTTTACCTGAGACCCTATGGCAGAATCTACGCACCCTGAATAAGAGGTGGTATCTTGCCCCGCATTCTTATTATCGCTGGCCAAGGCCAGAGCCTGAACGGTATTCATTCCGGACTGGTCCAGAGGGGATTCTCCTGCTCAGTTGCTTCCAAGCACAAGGATATTGTGGAGCAGGTCGGGGAACAGGCTCCGGACCTGATAGTGCTGGAGATTAAGGGCAAAGGTGGTTCCGGAACGGCCGAGCTTCTTCAGAAGATAAAAAAGGGAAGACAGCTGCCCGTTATCGCCGTGGCAGACAGACAAATTATTGACCGTCCCGATATTTCCCTGGAGGCCATCGACGATTTCGTCATCGCGCCGGGTGATGTCAGTGAAATTGTGCTGCGGATTAAAAGACTTCTGGGCAAGACCGGCAGCATTGAATCAAGCGAGGTTATCAGATGCGGCGACCTCGTGATTGACCTGGCCAAATACGAGGTGTACATCGGTGGCCGACGTATTGAGCTTACCTTCAAAGAATACGAACTTCTGCGGTTCCTCGCCAGTTATCCGGGTCGGGTTTATACCCGCGACGCTTTGCTGAACAAGGTCTGGGGCTACGATTATTTCGGCGGCGACCGCACGGTTGACGTCCACATCAGGCGCCTCAGGAGCAAGATTGAAGGCCTGGGACGCACCTATGTCGAGACGGTGCGGAACATCGGTTACCGTTTCAACTGCGATAACTAAGCTTGCCTCCCGCTTTATCTATAGCGCCAGATTTAACATGCCTGTAATCTTTTGGAAACAATCCGGGTTTAAACTGAGGGCAGAAAGGATAACACGGGAGTTCTGAATTGTCGATAAGCTCGGAAGATGCCGCCTGTATTTTAATTACCTCAGCACTGGTTATCCTATGTTCTGCCCCAAGACAATGTGCTACAATTTGGTAAACATCCTGCCCGTCGAAAACGCAATCTAATCAATAACCAATACATTAGGGAGGCAAAAATGGCAAAAGGAAACAGAGAAGAAGGCAAGGAATATGTGCTCAAAAAGGCCAAAGAACACGATATTAAATTCATCCGACTGTGGTTTACTGATATCCTGGGGATATTAAAGAACTTCGCCATTACCGCCGAGGAGCTGGAGGGCGCCCTCGAGGAAGGGATGGGTTTTGATGGTTCCTCAATCGAGGGTTTCGCCCGCATCGATGAAAGCGATATGATAGCGCTGCCCGACCCTGATACCTTTCAACTGCTGCCCTGGCGGTCAACGGAGCACCGTGCTGTGGCGCGCATGTTCTGCGATATTTTGAAACCGGGTGGCGAGCCATTTGTGGGCGACCCACGGTATGTCCTGAAGCAAAACTTGAAGCGGGCAGCGGACAAGGGCTACACCTACTATGTGGGGCCGGAACTGGAATTTTTCTACTTCCGCGATTCGCAGGGCACGGAATTCCTGGACCAGGGAGGTTATTTCGACCTTACACCACGGGATGCCGCCACCGACTTGAGAAAAGAGACCGTGCTCACCCTTGAAGAGATGGGCATCGGTGTGGAGTATTCCCACCATGAGGTCGCGCCCAGTCAGCACGAAATCGACATGAGGTATACCGATGCCCTGACCATGGCCGACAGCGTGATGACCTACCGTCTGGTGGTTAAAGAGGTAGCCTTGAAATACGGCGTTTATGCCACCTTTATGCCCAAGCCGGTGCTCGGCGAGAACGGCAGCGGCATGCACACGCACCAGTCACTTTTCACCGGCGACAGGAATGCCTTCTTTGACCCCAAAGACCCCTACCACCTTTCCAAGGCGGGCAAGTGTTTCATCGCCGGGCTGTTGAAACACGCCCCCGAGATTACCGCCGTCACCAATCAGTGGGTCAACTCTTACAAGCGCCTCGTCCCGGGATATGAGGCACCAGTTTATCTCTCCTGGGCGCGGCGCAACCGGTCCGACCTGGTCCGCGTCCCCGAGTACCGACCGGGACGGGAGAAGGCTACCAGGATTGAATTCCGCTCACCCGACCCGGCCTGCAACCCGTACCTCGCCTTCAGCGTAATGCTCGCTGCCGGGCTGAAAGGTATCGAAGAAGAGTACGAGGTACCGGAGCCAATCGAAGAGAATGTATATGAAATGAGCGAAGAGGAGAGGCTGCGGAGGGGTATCGCCACCCTGCCGGCCAGCCTGCTTGAGGCTATCCTGCTCACTGAGAAGAGCGAGCTGGTACAGAAAGCGCTCGGTGACCATGTCTTCAATGCGTTCATCGAGAACAAAAAGATCGAATGGGACCAGTACCGGATACAGGTAACCGATTACGAGCTGAAAAGATACCTGCCGATTCTATGAATTCGCCTCTTCGCTGTTCATGGATGGGGGATGAGTATGCGCCGGTTACGCATCGGCATGGCTCAAGAAAAAAAACATGTCATTTGCTTTAAGTTACTAATTTGTTAAATGACAGTGTGGTCACAACAGTGACCGCGGTAAGCTTGCACTCTTTGTTTTCCAATTAATGCTCCCAGAACCGTGAAAAACCTGAATTTAGCTTTTCCTATGTTAGTGTTATAATAACAGAAGTCTATCTGACAAAGGGGAGTGGCCATGGTGCAGGTAGCCAGCTTTGAGGCAGAAAGAAAGGTAATCGCCATACTCAAGGTCCTGAGCGAGTCTGTCGAGCCGCTCGGCTCAATTCACATTGCCCGGGAACTGGAGCGACACGGCATTTTTCTGAGCCAGAGAGCGGTCAGGTATCACCTCAGGATAACCGATGAGCGCGGTTACACGCAGCCGATGGGCCACGATGGCCGGATGCTGACCGCACATGGCCTTGAAGAACTCAAGATGGCGCTTGCCCCGGAGCAGGTCGGCTTCATCCATGAAAAACTTGAGCTGCTTGCTTTCTACACCACATTTGACCCGAAAACTCGTACCGGACAGGTCCCCATAAATACCTCAATTATTGACCAGTCTGATTTCAAGAAAGCTGTGGAGGCAATGAGCGAGGTCTTCAGTGCCGGACTTAGCGTCAGTGACCTTGTGGCTACGGCACCCGAAGGTGAGAAATTAGGCTCGGTGGTGGTTCCCAGAGGTAAGGTCGGGCTGGCCACCGTTTGCAGTGTGGTTATCAATGGTGTCCTTTTGAAAGCGGGCATTCCCACCGAATCAAGATTTGGTGGTGTACTTGAGTTGAGAGACTCCAAGCCAAGGCGCTTTGTGGCCGTCATCAACTATGCCGGAACCTCGCTGGACCCGTCCGAGCAGTATATCAGGGCCAAAATGACCACAGTCAGCGAAGCCGCCAAGAACGGACATGGCAAAATATTGGCCAATTACCGCGAAATACCGGCTCCGTCGAGAGCGATAGCTAAGGAAGTCATAGATTCACTTAAGGAAGCCGGGATTCATGGTGTCTATGCGCTGGGAAACGCCAGCGAGCCTATCTGCCAGATTGCCATTGGTCTGAACCGCGTGGGTATGGTATTGCTCGGTGGTTTGAACCCGGTAGCAGCAGCAGTTGAAGCCGGCATTGAAATCGAAAACATCGCTGAAAGCGGCATGATTGAATTCAACCAGCTGACCAGTTTCTGGAAGCTGAAATCATGAGCTACTTCGATGAGCTGGACAGAATATGGGGGAAGGCAGGCTCCGGTTCGAATCAACCTTTAAGAGGCAGAATCAGACCTCACCAGACCAGAAGGTGGCTCATTGCCATCGGGTCGCTCATCGCCCTGTTTATCGTTGCCGCTATCAGCAAAGGCATCTATACTGAGTGGCTCTGGTTTGACAGCCTGGGATTCAGCAGCGTCTACACGACCATACTGACCACCAAAGTCTGGCTCTTCTTTGTGGGTGCTTTCGTTTTTCTCGCGCTGCTTCTGCCTAACTTATTTCTGGTACGGCGGTTATCACCACCTTCCGGAGGCAGTAATCTTATCGGGCAGGGACTGCTATTCGTGCGCCGTGCCATTGATATCGTTATCCTGGCCGTGGCCGCCTTTATCAGCCTTATTTTCGGCCTTGTTACTTCCAGCCAATGGGAAATGGTGCTGCGCTTCGCCCACGCCACCGACTTTAATGTCGTCGAACCACTGCTGGAAAGGGATGTGGGCTTTTACATTTTCAAGCTACCCCTCTACCATTTTATTCAGGGATGGCTGGTCTGGGCAGTGGTTCTCATTCTGCTCTTCACTGCAGCCGTATACGTTTTGAATATCGGTTTCAATCGTGCCGGCTTTAACCGGTGGATTAAAGGGCACCTCCTGGCACTTGGCGCCGTCCTTTTCTTTCTCATCGCCTGGAGCTATCGATTGAACATATTCGACCTTCTCTATTCAGAACGCGGTGTTATTTTTGGTGCCGGATACACGGATGACCACGCCCAACTGCTGGCCTGGCGACTGCTCATAGCCACCACGGTCATATGCGGCCTGTTGCTGATAATCGGCATCTTCCGTCGCGGCCGGCGCTGGCTTTTCGGGCCGATTGTTCTGTGGGTTGTCCTCGCCATCATCTTCGGCAGTATCTATCCGGCCATCGTGCAGAGATTTCAGGTGGAGCCAAATGAACTGGCACGGGAAAGTTTTTATATCAAGAGTAATATTCAGCTCACCCGCCTGGCCTTCGGTCTCGACCGCATTGAGGTTAGGGAATTTCCCATTGAAGTTGCCCCAAGTGAAGAGGACATCCTCCAGAACAGCGCCACCATAAACAATATCAGGTTATGGGATTACCGTCCCATAAAGGACACGTATAACCAGATACAATCCATCAGGCTGTACTACGATTTTTATGATATTGACGTGGACCGCTACCAGATTGATGGTATCTACCGTCAGGTGCTCCTCGGCGCGCGAGAGCTGTCTCCGGAAAAACTCGCTGCACAGGCGCAGACATGGGTGAACCGCCGGCTGCAGTTCACGCACGGCTATGGCGTGGCCATGAGCCCCACCAACGAGGTTACCAAGCAAGGGCTGCCCAGCCTGTTAATCAAGGATGTGCCGCCGATTGGCACTATTGAAATCGAAAGACCCGAAATTTACTTTGGCGAAAAAACAGTTGACTATGTAATCGTTAACACCAGGGTTGCCGAGTTCGATTATCCCAAAGGAGATACCAATGTTTTTACGCACTATAAAGCGGACAGCGGTATCCGTCTTGACTCATTTCTGCGCAAGCTGGCTTTTACCTGGCAGCTTGGCGATATCAACATTCTGATTAGCGACGAACTTCTCGAAGAGAGTCAGCTTTTATATCGCCGCAACATACAGGAGCGGGTAAATCATGTCGCTCCTTTCCTGAAGCTCGATAGCGACCCGTACATGGTCATTGATAACGGCCAGCTTTTCTGGGTACAGGATGCTTACACGGTTTCCAACCTGTACCCTTATTCCCAGCCCAGCGCCAGCGGTATAAATTATATCCGCAACAGCGTCAAAGTAGTCATCAATGCCTACGATGGTTCCATCACGTTTTATCTTATCGACCCGGAAGATGCCATTGTGAATACTTACGCCTCCATGTTCCCGGCCCTGTTCCGACCGATTGCTGAAATGCCGGAAACTCTCCGGGAACATCTGCGCTATCCTCTTGGCCTCTTCAAGGTTCAAGTCTCGGTCTATCAGACCTATCATATGACCGACCCGCGTGTTTTTTACAATAAGGAGGACCTCTGGACTATTCCCATGGAAACATATGCCGATGCGGAACGCAGCATGGAGCCGTACTACGTGATTATGAGGCTGCCAGGTGAAGAGCAGGAGGAGTTTGTGCTCATGCTCCCCTTCACCCCCACGCAGAAAGACAACATGATAACGTGGCTGGCCGCCCGCAGTGACGGTGACAAGTACGGTAAACTCATTGCCTATAACTTCCCCAAAGACAAGCTTATCTACGGGCCGAGACAGATTGAAGCCAGGATTGACCAGGACTCTGCCATTTCCGAACAGTTCACCCTGTGGGGTCAGAAAGGCTCGCAAGTAATTCGGGGCAACCTGCTGGTGATACCCATCGAGCAGTCAATCCTGTATGTGGAACCGGTCTACCTCAAAGCGGAGAGAGGCCAACTTCCGGAACTAAGAAGAGTAGTGGTGGTCAGTGGCGACCTGATTGCGATGGAAGAGACGCTGGCCGAGAGCCTGAATGCCATCTACGCCGGTCTGGCCACAGAAGACCTGCCGGTGACCACCCCCAAACCGCCGGAAAGGACGGACAAGCTGGCGGAACTGGCCAGGCTGGCACAGGAACATTACGACAAAGCACAGGAATACCTTAAAGAAGGCGATTGGGCTGGCTGGGGAGAAGAGCTGGGCAAAATGGCCGAAGTCCTGCGCCAGTTGGTGGAACTTGCTGAAATCAAGCAAGAGTAAGCAACGAGGAAAACCCTTCTCACCTTATTACTGTCGCCAAACGCAAAGCTGATCGAATCTGATAGAACCCATTATTTTAGATTTATTCGCAGAATGATAGAAACAATGATTACTTGAAAGTTAATAATTATGTAGTAGAATTATACATAGAATAACAAAATATATGTTTATACGAGGTAATTATGGTACAGAGACGAGAGCTTATTAAGGGCAGCTCTGACTCCCTGCTTCTCTGCTTGTTGGCGCAGCAGCCGATGTATGGTTACCACATTATCAGGGAGCTGGAGAAAAGGAGTCAGGGTTATTTCAAATTCAAGGAAGGCACCTTGTACCCGGCGCTCCATCGCCTGGAAAGGGCAGGCCTGATTCTGGGCAAATGGCAGATGCTGTCCAACAGTCGGCCCAGGCGATACTACCATATCACGGCCAAAGGACATGCCAAGCTTTCCACGGAGAGAGTCCAGTGGCAGGACTTCATCATCGCCGTGAATATGATATTGCAGCCAGCAGAGTATTAAGCGGGTAAAGCAATGACCACAGCGCTGAATCATTACCTGGAAATCATCCGGGCCAACCTGAGGATTGACCTCACTGAAGAAAAAGAGGTCATCAGCGAGCTGGAGACGCATATTGAAGACCGGCTTCAGGAGCTGAAGGAATCCGGCCTTTCCGAGGAGGAAGCGGAAAAAACCTGTCTCGGATTGCTGGGCTCCGCCAAGCTAATCGCCCGGCAGATATATGAAGCCCACAGTCAGGGCAGCTGGTGGCAGGCATTTCTGGCGGCAATGCCACACCTGCTTTTCGCGGCCCTTTTTGCCCTCAACTGGTGGCACCATATCGACTGGCTTTCTATTATTTTGGCCTTGGTCATTGGCACATCCATCTATGGCTGGTGGCATGGCAAACCGGCCTGGGTTTTCCCATGGCTGGGTTACTCACTGGTCCCGGTGGCTGCCCTTGGACTCATCCTCCCCTATCTACCCAGGGAGTGGTCGCTCCTGACCATCCCTTTTTACTTCCTGTTTGCTCTGTGGTGGCTGTTCTGCCTGGTGATTCAAACAGTAAGGAGAGACTGGCTGTTAAGCTCTCTAATGCTGCTCCCCTTGCCCATTATCATTGGCTGGTTTCTGACCCTGGTACCGGGCGCAAAGATAACCGGCCAGACTTTTGAGCGCATCAACTATTTCGCTCCCTGGATTGCACTGAGTTTTCTTATCCTGGCTCTGACTATTGCCGCTTTTATTCGCCTGCGTCAGCGGTGGTTGCGCATCGCTTTATTGAGCATCTCCGGGCTGCTGACGCTGACCCTGGTGGTCTATTATGTTGGAGGAAGACTCAGTGTACAGACCTTCGCCGGTCTTATCCTGATAATGTGGGGCCTTTTCCTGGTTCCCCCGCTTCTGGAGCGGTTACTCAGGAAGAGCAAGCGAATATTACAACGTTACGCATTGTTTACTCCACCCCATCGGTGAGCCAAGAGGAGGGCCCTCCGACGCAGAAGGGTTACAAGTTCCATCCGCGCCAATACTGAGTAGAGTTTCCGCCGGGGAAATAAATCAATGGTCATAAATGCCACAATAGCGATAGTTATTGCCTACCTGCTCGGCTCCATTCCATCTGCCTACATCGCCGGGCGGCTGTTCAAAGGAATCGACATCCGGCAGGTTGGCGGCGGCAATATAGGCGCCGTGAACACATTGCGGGAAATAGGGTTAGTGCCGGGGCTTCTGGTGCTCATTGCTGATATAGCCAAGGGGTCGCTGGCGGTGATTATTGCCCTCTGGCTGGATTTATCACTGATATTGGTCTTCGTTGCCGGCTTTGCCGCGGTCGTAGGACATAGCTGGCCGGTATTTTTAAAATTCAAGGGGGGAAAAGGGGCGGCCGCTACCATCGGGGTTCTATTCGCGCTGGTTCCACTGGAGTTCGCCATCAGCCTGGCCCTTATACTGACCATCATCGTCATTACCAGCAATGTCAGGCTGGCCGTTGTCGTCGGGCTGCTGGTATTGCCGCTCATCATCTGGCAGATAAACGGCTCCGGGATGCTTATCGCCTACTCGGTAGCGATGTTTCTCTTCCTCTGTGTCAGGTCACTGCCGAGTACCAGAGAAGCTATGGCGAGCATCGGTGATAAGAAAAACCTTATTTTCGACCGTGATTACCATTTCTGGCAGACCAGGAAAAGCAAATGAAAAAGGTAGCCGTGGTAACCGACACCACCGCCTGCATCCCTCAAGAGCAGGTGGCACGATATGACATTGAAGTCGTGCCGGTTCAACTTATTTTCGAGGATAAAACCTACCGCGACGGCATAGACATCAGTGCTTCCGAATTCTATGCGAGGCTCCGGCAGACATCCAAACCACCGACCACCTCCAGTTCCTCACCCGAGATGTACCTTAAGGTTTTCCAGAAAGCCGGTCAGAGAGCGGAGAGCGTTCTCTGCATCACTGAGCCGTCAAAGTTCAGCGCCATGTTTGACTCGGCATCGGTGGCCAAAGAGATGGTGGCGAAAACGTTACGGAACATGAACATAGAAGTACTCGACTGCACCACTGCAGCCGCTGGGCAGGGGCTGGTAGCGCTCGCTGCCGCCAGGGCAGCGGCAACCGGCCAGGGCCTGAAAGAAGTAAAAGCAACGGCAGAGAACGTCATGGAGCACGTAAATTTATTTGCCGCGCTGGATACGCTTCATTACCTGGTAAAAAGCGGGCGTGTGCCGCAGGCCGCAGCACTGGTCAACACAATTCTGCAGATCAAGCCTGTTTTCACCCTCAATCACGCCGATGCGCGCACGGTGGCACTCCCCCGCTCCATTAAGAGTGCCATGAAGCGCATCCTGAAGCTGATGGAGCGGAATGTGGTCAAAGACGAGTCGCTCCACGTCGCCGTGATGCACGCCGATGCTCTGGACAATGCCATCGTTTTAAGAAATCGCATTGACTCGCAATTCAACTGTTCCGAGCTCTTCATCACCGAATTCACCCCGGTAATGGGGGTCCATACGGGACCCGGTCTCGTCGGCGTTGCCTTCTACAGTGAGAGCGCATAATAAACGCCAGCCATCTGGCACAATCATTCAAAACACTTTATAATCAGTGTGTGACCGAGACAAAAGTTCTCAATGACGCGCAGCAGCTTCTGGAAAACCTGGAGCAACTCCCTGAGCCGGTCGTCAGGCCCGCTTTCATTGTGGTCAGCGGTTTGCCCGGAACCGGCAAATCATATTTCTGCCGCCGGCTGGCGGAGAGAACCCCCCTTATCATTCTGGAAAGCGACGTGATGCGCAAGGCGCTTTTCCCATCGCCCGTTTACAGCGCGGAGGAAAGCGCTCGCCTGTTCCAGGCCATTCATCATCTCATTGAGCAGCTGCTGAAAAGGGGGATACCCATTGTTCTGGATGCCACCAACCTCTCGGAGCGGAACCGTGAACGTTTGTACCACATTGCTGACCAACTAAGTGCAAAGCTGATTCTGGTGCGCGTGGAAGCACCGCCCGAGGTAGTGCGAGAACGGCTAAAAAATCGTACGGAAGGTACTGCTTTAGAGGAAGACCATTCGGAAGCTGACTGGGCGGTTTTCCAGAAGATGAAAACCTCGGTGCAGAAAATCGGTCGCAATCACTTTGCCGTTGATACCTCCCGTGACATAGCTCCGCTCCTGGACAAGATTGTCAGAGAGGTAAACCGCTGAAAGGAGAGCTAAAACTATGGAGAGCAAGGTCGTTGTAGGTGATATCGTCAGTATTGAAGCCGATGCCATCATCGTGAACCACTTTGAAGGCATGGAAAGCCCTGAAGGGGAAACGGCTGCCGTGGACGGGCTGCTCGACGGCGTCATCTCGCAGCTTATCAAACAGGGCGAAATAAAGGGAAAACCGAACGAGATAACGATGGTACACAGCTTCGGCAAGCTGCCCGCCGCCCGTGTGGTGGTGGTGGGGCTGGGCAAGCAGTCCGAACTGTCCATCAATAAAGTACGTGTCGCCGTGGCCGAGACGTGCCGCTGGCTGCGCGCCAGGGAAATCAGCACCATCGCCACCGTGCTGCAGGGAGCAAACATAAATAAAATAAGCCCCGCGGATGCCGCCCAGGCCATTGCTGAAGGCGCTCTGCTCGGGACCTACACCTTTCGCAGGCATATGACTAAAGAAGAGGACAAGCCCGATGAAATCAAGCAGCTCTCAATCGTGGGCACTGAACGGTTGAAATCACAACTTGAAGAGGGAGCAAATAAAGGCCGGATTATATCCGAGGCGACCAACCTTGCCCGCGATATGGTCAATGAGCCCGCCAATTACATGACGCCCACCACTATGGCGGAAATGGCGGCAAAGCTAGCCGAAAACCATGGCCTGGAAATAACCTTGATTGACCCTGAGCAGATGAAGGAACTGGGCATGGGCGGACTGCTGGGCGTCTCACGGGGAAGTCGGCAGCCACCGAAATTCATCGTGCTCAATTATAAAGGGGGCACGGCGAAAGAACCGGATATCGCTTTGGTGGGGAAAGGAATCACCTTTGACTCCGGCGGTATCTCCATAAAACCTTCGGAGAAGCTTGAGGAAATGAAGGGGGATATGGCGGGAGGCGCAGCAGTGATGGCCGCCATTGCTGCTATCGCCCGACTTAAGCCCGAGGTCAACGTAATGGCGATAATTCCGGCAACGGAAAACCTCCCCGACGGCAATGCGTTCAAGCCGGGTGACGTCCTTACCGCAATGGACGGCAAGACGATTGAGATAATCTCCACCGATGCTGAAGGAAGGCTGATACTGGCCGACGCTTTGAGCTATGCTAAAAAGCACGGTGCCAGGAAAATGGTTGACGCTGCCACGTTGACCGGTGCCTGTCGCATCGCGCTGGGGGATGTCTGCACCGGCGCCTTCGGCAACAACCAGGAGTTCATGGACAGCGTTCTTGCTGCCGGTAGAGAAGCGGGCGAGCTCGTCTGGCAGATGCCGATGTATGACGAGTACAAAGAGCAGAACAAGAGCGATGTGGCCGATATTAAAAACGTTGGCGGCAGGCTGGGCGGGGCCATTACCGCGGCTAAATTTCTGGCTGAGTTCGTCGATGATACCCCCTGGGTGCATCTGGATATCGCCGGCACCAGCCTGAGCGACAAGGAGCACGGCTACCAGACAAAGGGCGCCACCGGCGTGCCGGTGCGGACGCTGGTCAATCTGGTCCTATCTTTAACTGAAAAATCAGCAAAATAGAGTCAAGGAGGAGGTCCAAAATGAAGATAAAGTGGCTGGGACACGCAACGTTTCTAATCACCTCGGACAGCGATGTGAAAATTATCACCGACCCTTATGAGCCAAACGACAAACTCCGCTACGGAGAGATAAATGAGTCCGCCGACATCGCTACCGTAAGCCATGAACATTCCGACCACGGCAATGTTGCCGCCGTAAAGGGCAATCCCCAGGTGGCCAAAAACGATGCCGAAATAAAAGGTATCAAATTCAAGGGCATTCCATCCTTCCATGATGCCGCTGGAGGAAAGGACAGGGGCAGCAATACCATATTCTGTTTCGAGGTCGATGGGGTGAAGGTATGCCACCTCGGCGACCTCGGCCATGAACTGACCGCCGAGCAGGTGGCGGCGGTAGGCAGTGTGGACATCATCCTTCTGCCGGTTGGTGGTTTTTACACCATTGATGCCGCCGTGGCCAGCAGAGTTGCCGGGCAACTGAAACCCAAAGTAATCATACCGATGCATTTTAAAAACAATAAATGCGATTTCCCGATAAGCGGTGTGGATGAATTCCTGCGCGGCAAAAAAGATATCAGCCAGCCCGAGGCCAGTGAAGTGGAGCTCAAGGCTGGAGAGCTGCCGTCGGCCACCCGGGTCATCGTGCTGAAGCCGGCAATGTAAACGGAAGATGAGCACGGTTCTGGGGTAGTCGACAGGAGACTGCGCGCGCTGATGCCTTGGCGAACCCGTCCACAGAAAAAACATGGCGGAAAACGGCTTCCACCTCTGGAAGTTTACTGAAGGTCGTGGTAAAATAAACTAGGGTGGTGAGGTTGCCGGGATTTTATAATTACGTTGGAAATTAGCAGTATTGTTCTTGCCGGCGGCAAGAGTTCACGTCTCGGGCACGATAAGGTTTTTAAAACTGTTGGCGACCGACTTTTGCTGGAATTGGTAGTAAATTCCGTAGCTCCCCTTTCTCAGGAGATAATACTGGTAGCCGCTAGTAAAAACGCATTAGTCCAATCGGCTAAATATCCCGGGTTAAGGGCAGTAACCGATGTCTTTCCAGGCAAAGGTCCATTGGGTGGTATTTACACCGGTTTACTTGCCTCCACCTCGTTCTATAACCTTGTCGTCGCCTCGGATATGCCTTTCTTAAACCCGGCGCTGTTACACTATATGACAAAAGTTTCGGCTGATTTCGACATCGTGGTAACCAGAGTCGGTGAGCTGGTAGAACCGCTGCATGCCGTTTATGCCAAGAGCTGTCTCGAATCCATCGAGCATCTGCTCAAGCACAATGAACTATCGGTGCGCCGGCTCTTCTCCATGGTCCGAACCCGATATGTAGAAGCTGATGAAATTGAGCGGTTTGACCCCGACCACCTCAGTTTCTTCAATGTCAATACCCAGGGCGACCTCCAGAAGGCAGAAGAAATCGCCCGAGGAATGGAACGATGATAAGTGTTGAAGAGGCACTTGAGAAAGTGCTCAGCTATGTAGACGTACTTGAAGCCGAAGAAGTCCCAATCCTGGAATCGCTGGGACAGGTACTGGCTGAAGATATTAACTCACATATAGATATACCACCACTGGACAACGCGGCTATGGATGGCTATGCCGTTATAGCCGCTGATACGCATGGCGCCAGCGCCCGGTCGCCGCGTTTCCTGCAGGTCATCGATACCGTCGGCGCCGGTTCCATTTCCCAACAGAAGGTTACGCCGGGCACGGCCATTCGCATTATGACCGGGGCACCGGTGCCCGGAGGCGCCGATAGTGTTATTCGTTTTGAAGACACGGACGAAGAACAGCGCCAGCGTTCCGGCACTAACGAAATGGGAATATTATGTGAAGTTAAACCCGGCCAGAACATCCGGAAGGCCGGAGAAGATATAGCTGGAGGCGCTACCGTGCTCAGCAAAGGCACGGTGCTCAGGCCCGCTGAAGTCGGTGTCCTGGCTTCCCTGGGCATGAGCAAGGTAAATGTCATCCGACGCCCGGTGGTGGCGGTTCTGGCCACCGGCAACGAACTGGTCGATATTGACCAGCCACTGCCCGCCGGCAAGATATACAACAGCAACACCTATAGTGTCGCTTCTCTGGTCAGGCGTTATGGCGGCATCCCCAGAATACTGGGCATCGCTTTTGACAGCGAGGATTCGCTGGTTACCAAACTCCGTCAGGCGTCAGACACTGATATGCTCATTACCAGCGGCGGAGTATCCGCCGGCGATTATGATATGGTAAAAGACGTCCTGGCCAGCGAAGGTGAAATCACCTTCTGGACGGTGCGTATGAAGCCGGGCAAGCCGCTGGCCTTCGGCACAATCAAGGGGATAGATAAGAGAGGAAACGCCAAAAGAATACCCCATCTCGGCTTCCCCGGCAACCCGGTCAGTTCCATGGTTACCTTCGAGCTGTTTGCCCGTCCGGCAATGCTGAAGATGATGGGGAAAAAGAACCTGGCAAAATTGGTGGTTGAAGCCGTACTGGAAGAGCCTGTGGTAAATACTGATGGCCGTCGTTGCTATATTCGGGCAATCGTCACCAAGCGTGATGGTCAGTACTATGCCCGCCTTACCGGCCCCCAGGGTTCGGGGATTCTCACCTCTATGAGCCTGGCCAATGGGCTGGTAATCGTTCCCGAAGATACAGCGGGTGTTAAAGCCGGTGAGATAGTCAAGGTTATAATGTTGGGCTGGGATGACGAGGATAATATTTAACTGATGGTTAACTCGATATGCCTCCGATTGTCTCTATTATAGGAAAATCAGATTCGGGCAAGACAACCCTGCTTGAAG
>JAHJTL010000114.1 GCA_018829775.1 Chloroflexota bacterium
CAAAACACTCAATAGGCAGTTTAAAGTCATCTTGCCTAGGCCTCTTATCCTGTGATTCACCAATTTCCCATCCCCGTCCTTCTTTAATCTTGATAATATCCTCTCAATAGAGTTTCCCTATTACAGCGAAATTCTTGGATTCTTATGGTTGATTGTATTGGCGAAAAAAGGTCCGCCAATTATTACTCTTGATGCCTAGGCGTGAAGTTCTCAATGAAAAAAGGAACCTTTTTCTCCCTAAGGTAACAAAACGCTAAAATGTGCAATAGGTCACAATTCAGACAATCGTGCAATCCCCGGTTCCTGCGCTTTTTTGAAATAAGACTTGAACGAAGTATCCCGGCGGCTTAGAATGACATTGGTGCCCGCCTCGCTTAGCTTTCGATGCCTTGATGAAGTGAATAAAAAGGAGTATGTCAAATGCGACTAAAAGACAAAGTGGCCATCATAACTGGTGGCGCAAGTGGTATAGGGCGGGAAACCTGCAGACTCTTCGCTAGGGAAGGAGCAAAAATCATGGTTGCCGACCTACTAATTGAAGAGGCCAACAAAGTGGCCGATGAGCTCAAAGCCCAAGGGCATCAAGCGATAGCCATGAAGGTAGATGTAACCCGTCTTGGCGAAGCTAACCGGCTAGCTAAATTTACCCTGGATAAGTTTGCCCAAATAGATATACTGGCCAATATCGCCGGGGGGTCAGCCGGACCGGTTATTAAGACAAAGCACAGCCTCTTCGCTGAGTCAACCAAAGAGCGCTGGGACGATATGATTAATCTCAATCTCTACGGGACATTCAATTGCACTCGGGCAGTAATCAACCACATGATAGAAAGACGCAACGGTAAGATTATAAATTTCGCCTCTACTGCCGGGATGATTGGTATGCAAAAGGCAGCTGAATATTCGGCGGCCAAGGGCGGTATCATCGCCTTTACCAAGGCGCTGGCCAAAGAGGTAGGACGCTATGGTATAAATGTTAACTGTATTTCCCCGGGCGTCATTGGTAGCCCCCGTGTTCAACAAATGCCTAAAGAAATGGTTCAGCTATGGCAAGAAGGAATCCCCATTGGCAGGTTGGGTAAACCTGAGGAAGTAGCTAGTGTGGTATTATTTTTAGCTTCAGATGAAGCCAGCTATATAACTGGTGAGAACATTACAGTAGCCGGGGGTCTACCTCTGGGGCCAAAAGGGTATTAGTGTATATGTTTGAGCGGGGCCATGATAAAGAGCTTTCTCAAAATGCTGAAAAATATGAGGAGGTGTATCTATGTGGATTAGAGACATATGATGACGTGATAGCCACGCTTCGCTAGAAGAGCAGCTTTTCTGTTCTCTACTTTGTTGAGTTATTCTACTATAAGATAACCAGGAGGTGATTTTAGATGCCATGGCCGATTGAGTATTTTCATTATATTCCAGCACCATCAAGCATAATTGAGATGATGCCCGGGGCATTGAAGGCAATGACGCAATGTGCCGCGGTAAAACCCGGCGAAAATGTTGTTATCGCCTGTGATACGAATAAATTGCGACTTGCTGAGGTGTTGGCAGCAGCAGCTTATGCTGTCGCCGGGAAACCAGTCATTGTCATGTTCCCACCTACTGGTGCTCACGGCGCTCAAGTGCCCAAACCGGTCGTTGCTGCTTGTGCCCAATCGGATGTATTCTTTTTACCTACCAGCTGGTCAATGACCCACACTGACGCACGAGTTGAAGCGATTAAAAACGGGGCGAGAGGATCCACCATGTGTGAAGTAACCGAAGACTGCTTGTGTACTGGGGGCATCCTGGCCAATTATGAAGAAAATGATAGGATCGCTCGTAAACTAGGTGCCATACTTTCAAAAACGAAGACGATCCGAATTACTTCGCCGGCAGGCACCGATATCTCTGGGCATGTTACTGACCGTCCAGTTCAGTATGAAACGGGACTATTTCGCGAGCGTGGGCAGTTTGCCGCTTTGCCTAACAGCGAGCTCAACATTTCTCCAATCGAGGGCTCAACCGGGGGAGTAATCGTGGGTGATGTAAGGCTCATGGGCTACGGTGTCATTCGGGATGAGCCGATTACTATTCGAGTTAGCGAAGGCAGGGTTGTTGATGTGACCGGCGGTAAGCCAGCAGAGTATCTTCGGCATACGTTGGCCTCGTTCAAAGACCCCACCGTATATAATCTGGCTGAATTTGCCGTGGGGCTCAACCCCTTCAGCCGTGCCTATGCCACCAATTTGGAGGATTTGGGGAAGCTTGGTTTTGCTCATCATGGGATAGGCAGCAACTATGCTATCGGGGGCAAGGTGTTAGCACCTTGCCATATTGACGTTATATATAAAGATGCCACTGTCGAGTTCGACGGCAGGGTTGTGCTTGACAAGGGTGAAGTTCTGGTTTAGTTAAAGGTGAGTTGTTAATAGGTGGGAACCCCTTGTTTTCGCTTATAAACTTATAAAGATTTTGCCCGGTAAATCAGCAAGGGCAAGGAGGTAAAGATGATGCCGCCAAAAAGGGTGAGTTTTATTGGTCTGGGGGAGATGGGAGCCTTTATGGCTAAGAAACTGGTAAAGAAGGGGTTTGAGCTTACCGTTTATGATGTGGCGGAAAAACCGGTAAAGGAGCTACAGGCCTTGGGCGCTAAAAGTGCCGCTACCTGTAAGGAAGCAGCCGAAACGAGCGATGTAACCATCATCATGGTTCGTGATGACCCTCAAATTGACCAAGTTGTCTACGGAGAAAATGGCGTTTGGGAGGGGGTGAAAGCGGGGTCAATTATTATCATTAGTAGCACCGTGGATCCTCTTCACTGTCAGCGGATAGCCAGCAAAGGAGAGGAGAAGGGGGTAAAGGTTCTAGACGCCCCGGTTAGCGGTGGTTGGATTGGCGCCGAGGCCGGAACTTTGACCTTTATGATCGGTGGGGATAAGGGGGCTTTCGAGGAATGCCGCCCTGTCTTTGAAGCCATGGGAAAGAACCTGTTTTACCTTGGCGGTAGCGGAATGGGGGAGGTAAGTAAGCTGGTAAACAACTTCATAATGGCCATCAATCTAGCTACCTTGTCGGAAGGGCTGGGCTTGGCACGTAAGGCTGGCCTTGACTCCGAGACGTTCATCAACGTAGTTAAGGTGAGTTCAGGCACGAGTTGGTATGCCCAGAATTGGGAGCTAGCCAAAGAGCATGTTAGTGACTATTGTCAAGGCAGGAAGGGAGCACTCTGGTTTGCCTATTCTAAGGATATGGGATTGGCTTTGAAACTGGCCGAAGATGTGGGACAGCTTGTTCCCCTCGGCGGACTTTTCTCTCAACTAGACCCATTCCGGTTCTTCCCCGGTGTTGAGCAGTCGTTTTATGACTATGGCCCTTCTTGAACTGCGCATGGTTAGGTGAGGAACACTCCAGCATGAAGAGAAGGGCCATCTCTTTCTAGACTGAGCTGCCAGCACACCACCATGGAGTTGCTCATCCCGCGGTCAAAGCCGATACGAAGCGATGGTATCATTTTTGAAGAATTCCTCTTCAATTTTGATTTCATCTTCTCTACTGTCTGGTAGGAGGGCGGAAAGTTTCGTGAGCAAAATGCTAACTTACGTCTGACATTCCCTAGAAGGCTGCCAGAGCAATTTCCCCATAGCTGCAACACCTTCTTCGTAAGAGGACATCAATCGTGCTTGCTAAATGCTGCAAGTGGCACCCTAGCTATTGGAGAATACGCTGGTCGCTCAAGTCTTTTCCACCAATAGTCCTGAGCACCTTGGCGCCACGATATTCCTTTATCTCCAGGTCATAAAAGGCATTAACTATATGAAACATAGTAGGCAAGTCTTCCCAGGTGGCTTTGTGAAACTGCACTATCCCCTCACCTTGCCACACCTCTTTGACAACCTGGTTCGGGTTAGCCGAAGGTGTAAGCGTCACATATGCTATATCAGGTTTGCCCCAGTCGCCGGTCTTGGGCAGGTACTTATAGTGAAGGATACCATCACCACCTTGTTTACTTATTTGTGCTGTGGTCTCTTCTGTGGGCAGCTGCCTCAAATTCCATATCTTTAAGTCCATAAACTTAAAACCCATCCAGCCGGCTGTACAGTGCGTTAGTCCCTGGTAAATCCTAGGTTCCGGAATCTCGCAATAGATTTTAGAGAAGCCAAGTTCCTCGCGTCCGGTCAAAATAGGATCGGTAAGATTTTCCCAGAGCACGACCAGGAAACTGCCTACCCCATGGTCTTTCTTGCCATTGAAGACGACTGGAAAGCTAACGCCTAATGTATTGTATCCGCGACCGGCCAGCCACTCTATTTCGGTGATATAGGTAATTTCCACAGTTACCACCGGCTCCGCTACCAGTTCAAAGCCCTTGGGCAATAGAGGTATAAGCTGTTCCCGATTGGTCAGAAAACTGACCGATCTCGCAGTTACCTTTGGTGAGTCCACGTTAGCAAATTTGCGGCCTGCCTCACCCTGTCTCGGTCCCAAGCTGGGACCAAAGTGGGTGGGCATCCGGTACATCCTCCCGGGCTGAAATTGGTAGGGCATTACAGTTTCCCCCTATACAGTTTCATTTATTCTTCAATTTGTTCATCCAAGACCTTAGCCCGCATGTCAATCAGTACCATTTAATTACTGGGTCTCAGTTTCACTTGTCCTCTCTCCCGATAGACTTTTGAGCTTTGCTACAAAGTCCTCGCGGGGTGGCGAAAAAATGTCGATGGCCTGGCAACCTTTGTCCGAAATATAGCCACCATGCTCCATGTTTGGGGGCAGGATGATAACGTCGCCCTTTGTAAGACGGTATATCTTTCCCTCAACTATTTCATCTATTTCACCATCGACAACTATCATGACCTGTTCTGACTCGTGGCGGTGAACGGCGAAGTAGGAATTAGGGTTCATGGTGAGAAAGCTAACAGTGATGTTTTCCGCAGACACGATGTGGCTGTTTGAACCGGGAGTAAGCTCTACCAGAGGAACATCGAGGTAGCGGACAACTCGTTTGTTAAATTCCTCCTGGCTGGCATAAGGCTCTTTTCTTTCCATTAGATTAACCTCCTTAACTTTCTACAATTTGGTGCCTTAATTCTGCAATCAGCTTGGATAAGTCTATTGACTGTGGGCAAAACTCGGTGCAGCGCCCGCATCTAAGACAAGTATAGGCAATAGGCGCCGCCTCACTAAAGCCGCCACTCATATAGGCGACCAAAATAGCCCCCACACCACCAAAGTAGCCACGACCACCATAGTATCCGGCGGCTAGCTGGAAAATCGGGCATTCAAGGAGACAGCCACCACACTTTAGACAATAAAGCGCTTCCTTGAGAACGGGGGCTTGAGCCAGTGCGCTCCGCCCATTGTCTAAAAAGACAACGTGGAGTTGCAAGGGACCGCTGGCACCCTGAACCATGGTATACTCGATGTCTCCCGTGGCACTGGGACCGCTAACCGAGCTAATATACAAAGGCATAACAAACCCTCCATACCGCCAGGCTACCTCCGCTACTTTGAAGGCATCGTGAAGGGTTGGCACGACCTTATCAATACCGACCAGAACGATGTGAACCGGCGCCACACTGGTTAACAAGCGAATATTACACTCGCTTTCAAGTAAGATAACCGAGCCAGTATCGGCCGCGAGAACATTACAACCACTTATACCAACGTCAGCTTCAAAATATTTACTCCTGAGAAACTCCCTTATCGCCCTAACTTCTACCTCTGCATCAGGGGATATCTCTCTGCCTAACAAATTGGTCAAGAGTTCAGCTACCTGCTCCCGGTGTACATGAAGACAGGGACTTAAATAATGCATCGGCTTTTCTTCACGAAGCTGCTGTATTAACTCCCCTGCATCTGTTTCCCAAAACTCATTGCCTAAACTCTGAAGATGCTGCCTTAGCCCTATTTCTTCCCCGGTCAGGGTTTTCCCTGATAGAACCAGCTTCCCGGAACCAACTATTTCACCAATGATTTCCAAAGCGTCACCGGCTGACTCAGCGTGATATATCTGCGCACCATTCTCCTTCAGAGATACAGTGGCTTTCTGAACCAGTTCATCCAAACGTCCGATGCAGTCTTCTTTGAGCTGTCTTACCTCCTCGGCCAGCTTAACCGTGTGCGGAAACTTCTCCAGTGCCCGTGTTTTTCTCTCACGGTAGGCATTTACCGACCTTGAAATGCCCATGGCATAATTATGGTCATGGGCGATACGTAAAAGCACATCATAATATTGCTCAAATATCTGCTTACCTTCAGGCATGGCTTGCCTCCAGGGCTTGGTAGACAATCTCGATAAGGTCAACAATTTTTATTCTTTTGCCGGCCAAATCCGCGCTTTTACTCAGGTTTGAGTAGCAGAAGGGGCACAATGTAACTACAGCTTCAGCTCCGGTTGCGGATAGTTCTTCAATCCGTTTGGCAGCAATAAGCTCCGAGAGTTCCGGGAATATAACCTCACCGGGTGCCCCACAGCAGTTGGTTAACTCCCGATTTGTCGCTACTTCCTTTAATTCTAAATTTGTAATAATGCTGAGAACCTCCCGGGGTTCTTCAGTCACTTGAAGCGACCTTGCCAGATGGCAGGGATCATGCAATGTCACATTCAGCGGCTCTGCCAAAGATAGCTTAGTGTCAAGCTTCTTTAAAGCAACGGCCACGATGCTTACGTAAGGAATAACTTCAAAGTGGAAGTTGCTGATAAATTTTGGGTACACCTGATGAAAGATTTCGGCAGAATGAGGAGTGAGAGCGATTATTCTCTTGGCTCCCGCTTCTTTGAACTGGTTTACCACCCGCTTCGCCTGTCGCTCAAATTCTTCAAAAAGGCCGTATTCATATAGTAGCGCCCCGCTATACAGTTCGCTGTCAAGATAGGCGAAATCTATGCCCAGCTTCCTCAAAGTTATTGCCGCCATTCTCAAGAGTTGGTTGTAATGCTCTGTCTCTCGGCCGGCTACTTTTTTATAAATCTCCGTTAAACCCATCCCGAGCTTGCCACCAACTGTCTGAAACCTGCTATAGGCGCGGAATAGAGTATCCTCAAACTTCGCCTTTTTCAAAACCTCAGCTAAAGACCTGAGATAGGCTGTCATCTGATATTCACAACCAGTATGGAGGATAGTACTACCTTTGTGGGAAAGTTGAAGACCATTAGCCCAAGAGGCGCAGTCGGCTTTTTTTAAGCCAAGAGGGTTCCCCCATTGAGCCGTATTGTTACTGATAACACGTAAAACGGGCGGAATATAAGGTCTTGTGTTTTTGATAACAACCATACCTCTTGACCTTTCCTCCTCTAATGGGGAGCTTCTTGACATCGATACCAAGTGAACTATGACTCCCAGATTATTTCGCTTGCAAAATGTTATTACTCTGAGGCGAAACTTCAGATAACCCCAATCTGCTCTGGCAGGTCGCGCCTTTCACCAATAAGATTAGTAATTATTCCTAAATAAAATGTTAATAAATAGCGATGGTATACGTCTCTTTCCATACTCTTATTTTCTGGCCTTTCAATATCTTTTAGCAGGGAAAATTCGTGAAAGACCAATCAATAGAAGCGGGTATTTCGCTACTTATCTCGATATCTCGATGTGGCCCAAATCGATAGCTGACCAGAAATCTATATAGCTAAGCGGAAACAAAGCTTCTCTTCAAGCGAGGTCATACTCATCCGCCCTAATTAAACCTTGACCTGAAGTTAGTCCTCCCGTGCTGAATTCTAACCATACACAATGCCTGGTAGCCACAGAATTATCTGAGGGAATATGATAACTAAAGCCAGACCAATTAGCTGAAGCGCAACGAAGGGGATAACGCCCTTAAATATTTCAGTGAGCTGAACTTCAGGCGGAGCAACTCCTTTGAGATAATATATGGAAACGGCAAAAGGCGGCGTCAGGAAGGAAGTCTGTAAATTAACCGCAAAAACCAGGGCAAACCAGAGAGGATCGAAGCCAAGGGTGGGTATTATCGGAGCCAGAATGGGGATAAAGATTAAGAGTATGGCAATCCAGTCAATGAGAAAACCCATAAGGAAGATGATGAACATGATTACGGCAAGGACACCATAAGGACCAAAGGGCAGCCCCAGCAGTAATCGTGTAATCACATCGCCACCGCCAAGGGCCAGAAAGACGCCACAGAAAATACTGGCTCCCACGGCTATTATCAGCACCATGCTCGAAATTTTGATAGTTGCGTAAACAGATTCCTTCAGACCTTGCAAGCTAAATCTCCGGTAAACGATAGCGAGGAGCGCACCACAGGTAGCGCCGACTGCTGCAGCTTCAACTGGAGCCGCCAGCCCCATGATGATTGACCCCAGAACGGCCACAATAATGAGGAAAAACGGCACCATATCGATGACCACAGAAAAAATCAGCTTAAGTATTGGCATTGCCCTTTCCTCGGACGGCAAACTCGGACCAGCCTTCGGTTGAATATAGCATCTGATGATAATATAAGTTAAGTACAGGCCTGATAGCACCAAGCCGGGCATTATACCGGCGGTAAACAGCCTGGCTACCGATAGACCAGCTAAAGGTCCGTATAAAATGAGCATTATGCTCGGTGGGATAAGGATACCCAGAGTCCCGCCAGCCAAGATGCTGCCCGTGGCTAATGGTACGTCATAGCCACGCTTCATCATGGCCGGGAGAGCCAGCATACCCATAACTGTAACCGGGGCACCAACTATCCCGGTGCCGGCGGCAAACAGGGTGCACAGAAAAACGGTGGCCAGGGCTATTGACCCTCTTAGCGGCCCAAAAGCCACCTGTAAGATACCGAAAGCCCTTTCGGCAATACCGGCCCGTTCCATGACACATCCCATAAAGACAAACAGCGGGACGGCGGGTAAGGCATCATTCAGCATTACCCAGATAGTACGGGAGACCATCTGGCTAAAAACCACTTGCCCCCAGCCGATGAAGCCAAATATCAGCGCAATACCAGCAAGGACAAAAGCAACGTGAAACCCGGAAAAGATGCCAATCATAACGGCGACAAACATCAACAGGGCAAGAGTTTCAGACTCCATACTCTTTCCCCCTTATAGCCAGGCCCAGGCTGCGAATGAATTCAGCAATGCCCTGAAGCGTTAATAAAATAAGCGCCACCGGCAATACCGTCTTCAGGGGATAAATCGGCGGACTCCAGGCACCAGCCGTACTTGTCTCATGCAGCGACCAGGAGAAGGCGACATAAGGTATCCCTTTGTAAAGTAACACTGCCATCACCGGGAAAAGGAGCACCAGGAACAGAAAAGCATCAAGGCCCCCCTGCCAGCGCGGTGGCAGGAACCGGTAAAAGACGTCTATCCTGACGTATCCCCTGGCGTAAAGCAGGTAAGCAGCTCCCATCATGAAGTGGGCCCCGTAAATCATGTAGGTTAGGTCGTAAGCCCAGATGGTCGGGGCATTAAAGACATATCTGGCTATCACCTCGTACATTAATCCCACGACCAGAAAGACAATGAGCCAGGCAAAAAGCTTACCCACCGTCTCACTCGTCTTATCAATAAATTTTAAGAAAAGGCGCAACTTTGCCTCCTTATCCTTTCTGCAAATTTAACCTGCTAAAAAGCTGGAACAATGCATTTAGCTACCACTTATAGTAGGCTAGTAGGGTCATTCTTGCAAACCCTACTAGCCTATCATTTGCCAGCGTTTTAAGCCGGTTACTTCCAGTAATGGTCAGCAGTGAACGAGTAGTCCTTAAAGAAAATTCCCCTGTAGGGAACAATCTTCGAGGCCCAATCACGCTGCGACTCAAAAATCTTGGCAAAGCGGGGGTTCTTGGCGGCTTCTCGTGCAGCTACCACGTCCCAGGCGTCCAGAAGCTTCTCCAATATCTCATCTGGTGACTTAACCAAAGTAACACCATGCTTGGTAATAAGCTCATTCAAAGCCCACTGGCCCAAGACATACTCTTCGATGGTGCTCTTCAGCAACATCTCGTTGCAGACTGATTCGACCAACTTCTGAAGGTCCGCAGGTAGCGCCTCAAAGCGCGCTCTGTTGATTCCCAGTTCCACATACCCGGTTGGCTGGTGGACCCCAGGGGCATGGTAGAACTTGAGAACGTCGGCGATGCCCAACAGCATGTCGCTGTGAGGGTCGCTGTATTCAGAGGCATCAAGTACGCCCTTTTCCAAGTTGGGAAGTATCTCGCCCCCGGGCACAGTCATTACTGACACGCCGGCCTCTTTAAAGACCTCGGCGGCCATGCCAGCTACCCGCATTTTATACCCGGCGAGGTCCTCCCACTTCTCCAATGGCTTCGGGAACCAGCCCAGCGGCTCTGGGAACTCTCCCTTCACGATAAAGGGCATAATATTCGTATAGCCCAGCTCTTGAAAAAGCTCCCGGTATAGCTCATAGCCACCGCCGAAGAACATCCATCCGGTATGGTCCCAGGTGTCCATGCCGAAAGGACCACCGGCGCAAGAAGCAAACAGGGTGAAGGCGTTATCTTTGCCCACCCAGTAACCGGACCAGGCAATAGATCCGTCCAGAACGCCGTCATTAACAGCGTCAGCCTGCTCGAAGGCGGCGACTATCGTCCCCGGAGCCAGGTATTGTATCTTTATCCGGCCCAAGCTCTGCTCTTCTATCCTCTGTACGGCTCTCTCTCCTGATAGATAATCCCAGCTGCCAACGCCAAAGGCACTCTGTACTTTCCACTCAAAAACCTCGGCGGGCGCGGCTGGAGCAGGTGCCGGTGCTGGGGCAGGCGCTGGTGCCGGAGCTGCACAAGCACCAATCAACCCGCTTACTAATGCGACCAATGCAACCAAAGCCAATATTCGTTTCTTATGCACTTTTTCATCCTCCTAGCTTTTTAAAACACTGTAGTCTGAAAATCTTCTGCTATTAAAGGCGATCACCCCCTTTATCATATTATTTGGGTATTTATATATTTCAAGGTATGTTATGGCTGATACTGCCTAGGATTGCAGTCTCCCAAACACCTGATGATACCAACGGTCCAGCACAAATTAAGTTCAACTGTGGGATTCCGCTCGCTTGATTCAACGCTAGGGTGCTTACCATAGGAACCATATCGGGTCTTTGCCTGGCTCTCCCCATGCAGAGCCCGCTTGTTGAATAACTTGATGTGGTATCTGCTTATATGATTGTAAGGTCATCAGACAATCTTTTTTCTTCGAAGCCAATTATAATATGGTTAATTTGACTCTGTCAAGTATTTGCTTGACAAATTTAAGTAGAAATTTTACTATAAATCCTATATCCCTCGAGCAGACCTCCATATTCTTAGTGAGTACCTGTCAATGAAATCAAACATAAAACCAATTAAAAGGAAAAGGCTGACTGACCAAATTATGGATCGCATTGTCTCCCTGATTTCCAGCGGCAAGTTAAAGAAAGGGGATAAATTGCCGGCGGAACATGAGTTAATGGAGCAACTTGGCGTTGGCCGGAGTTCACTCAGGGAGGCAATAGGCGCTCTGCTGCTTACCGGCGTGCTTGCCACACACCACGGACGTGGAACGTTTGTCAGCGTATCCTCAGATGGATTTCTGTCTAGAGCGCTTACCTGGCGCGTACAGATGGGACGTGAAAATATAAAGGAAATTGTTGAAGCAAGGATCGTCCTTGAGCAGTCTATGGCGGGACTGGCGGCAGTAAATGCCACCGAGACAGATATCGATGCAATACGCCATTACTTAGAGTTAATGAAGAAAAATGCCGATAAACTGAACCCGGCTCAACTTCAAACCGATTTATCATTTCACCTTGCCTTGGCGAAGGCAAGCCACAATGCTACACTCTATAGATTTCTTGCCGAGCTTCGGAGCCTGATGATACTCTGGATAAAGCAAGCAATGCGGACAGAGAGAATCTACAGTCTTGGCGATACTATCAAGGATCACGAGGCAATCCTCAACGCCGTGGCGGCAAACGAGGCGGAGAAAGCACAGTCAGCCGTGCGCCGGCATCTTGAGAGGTCAGCTAATAATCTGTCTTACATACTTCTACATAAACAACTGATATCAGAGACTTACACGGAAATATAAGTCCTTCAAAGCGATTTTACGCCATACCGTAACGTCTGGGATGTTCTCTTGAATCTTGCTCAAATCTATCGATTATAGCTTCTGGAGTCGAATAAAGCGGCTGCCAGCCCCATTCTTTTCTGGCATAGCTATCATCAAACACCTTCATAGCCCCAAAAGCTTTGTAGAATCCGGTCTGGGAAAGCGGGTCTGGTTTGTAGCTGACCTCGAATTGTGGAAAGCGACTTTTCAGGACGGCCTCCAGTTTTTTAGCCGAGGTAACTGCTGGGATACCAGTTATATTATAGTTAACCATATCAATATTCTCTTTTGGGGCCTGCAACACCATGTCCGCTGCCCGGGCGGCATCCCTGACATATATCATGGAAATGGTTGATTCCGGCGTGCCGTAAACGCATTCATTAGGCTTACCCAAAATAGCATCTTGAATCATGGGTGGCGCCCAGTGACCGGGTGTCCGGACGTTTGGTCCGATCATGTGGGCATACCGAATAGACCGAAAATCCAGGCCAAATTTGTTGCGGAAAAATCTGCCCAAGCTTTCACCGTAAAGTTTGCCGCAACCGTATATGCTCACCGGTCGCTGGATGCTGATATCCGTGAGCACTTCCTCAACCTGTAAACCAAATGTTCCCAGAGTACTGGTGAACATCATTTTTCCCACGCCGAACAATCTGGCCGCTTCTAATACGTTGTACGTGCCGATAACGTTGGTGCGGAAAGAAGCCCACGGGTTTATTTCTGACATATAGGTAAGCATGGAACCCAGGTGATAGATTTCACTGACCTTGTTCTCCTTAACCACGTTGAGCACCTCTGCCCAGTTACCCACATCTCCCGGCACTATCTTTACCTTGTTCTCAATATCCTCGATGCGGTGACGGTTTATTACTACGTCAAACAGGACTGTCTCCTCCCCCCGCTCGGCCAGAATACGGGCGAGTTCTGCACCAATATATCCTGTGCCCCCGGTGATGAGTTTGGTCATTATCCTTTTACCTCCTTTGTTAGCTTACATTTATTCGTGGTATATTCTATTACTTTAGTATAGCTCAAGAACAGCATAGCAGGTTATTTATTAGTCCAAATGATACCTATATTATTATTTTAAACCCAAAATGTTGATAATTGACGGTTATTTGAGGATATAATAGGTGACTATTGATTTGATGGTAATGTTAAACTTTCCTGCCGAAAGACTACTATCTTGGACAGGGAAGGAGATATTGACGGAGGTTTGCCAGTATGGATGTCGAGGTTATCATGCCCCGGCTGGGCCAGGAGATGACCAAGGGAACCATAGTCGAGTGGTATAAAAAAGAGGGCGACCAATTGGAAGAAGGCGAACCTCTATTTATGGTAGATACCGAGAAAGCAACTATGGACGTGGAGTCAGAAGTGAGTGGCGTGCTCAAGAAGATATTGATTGGTGAAAACGAAGAAGTGCCTGTTGGTGAAGTTGTGGCCATAATAGAAACGCAGGGGTAATAATAGGTACATTTATGAGCTCAGGAAATGCTGAAGGAGAACGGGGTACGGAAAATCCAGTAGCCGAGTCGATACCCTTAAAGGGATGGCGTAAAGCCCTTGCCGAACACATGCTCAGCAGTCACCTGACCTGTGCCGAGGTCACGCAGATGCGGGAGGTTGACGCCACCGAGTTGGTAAATCTTCGCCAGTCACTCCTTGACCGCTTTGAAGACGACTATGGTTTTCGTCTGTCCCACACCCACCTGCTGATAAAAGCGGTGGCTCAAGCCCTGCGGGAGCACCCGATAGTTAACTCTTCTCTGGTTGGGGAAGAAATTAGGATCTACCGTGACGTTAATATCTCTATGGCGGTGGCCCTTGATAACGGCCAATTACTGGCACCGGTAATACGCCAGGCAGACCGGAAATCAATTGTTGAGGTGGCTCAAGAGGCAATCAAACTGACGGGGCAGGTGAGAAGCAAAAGGTTTAACCTAGATATCCTCAGTGGCGGCACCTTTACCATAACCAACGCCGGAATGTATGGCACTGATTTTGTCACGCCTTTAATTAACGCCCCACAGAGTGCGGCTCTGGGCGTGGGGAGGTTGGTGCCGAAACCAGTAGTACGGGAGAATCAGATCGTTATCAGGACAATGATGGGCCTGAGTCTGACCTATGACCACCGTGTTTTAGCTGGCGTGACGGCTGCTCAGTTCTTCCAGACCTTGGAGCAGATTATTCAAGACCTGAGGCAAATGGAACTCGGCAACTAGAGTGAGCAGTTAATGGACCAGGTTATTAAAGGGGGTCAGAAAAGATGGCATTATCAAACGAATTATTGTTGCGGATCTATCGTGATATGATCCGACAAAGAGCTCTGGACTATCAGTTAGTTAAAAGTGCCAAATCCGGTAAGATGTCACCTGGGTGGCATAGTGGACTTGGGCAGGATGCCATCGTTGCCCCGGTGGCGCTTCTTCGTCCGGATGACTATGTTACTTACACCCACCGTGGCTGCTATGTCTGGATTGCCCGGGGTATGTCAATGAAAGAAATACTGGCCGAATTTCATGGCAAAGCTACCGGCTGTGCTGGAGGGTATGGCGGTACCCACATCGCCAAGCCCAGCCTGGGCATTTTGGGCCGCAGCGGGATGCAGGGGGGCCACTTCCCGCTCGCCGTAGGAATGGGCATTTCGGCCCAGATGAAGGGTAAGGGACAGGTGGTGATGATGTTCTTCGGTGATGGCTGCGGCACCAGAGGACACTTGCACGAAGCTTTTAATTTCGCCTCAATATGGAAGTTACCCATTATCTGGATGTGTGAGAACAACAGGCTGTCAATGTCAGTAAAGCTGGAGAAAACCTGGGCGATTAGGCAGATCGCGAAGATAGCTGATAATTATGCCATGCCGGGCAAGACCGTGGACGGAAATGACGTAATTGCCGTAGCAGAGGCAACCAGTGAGTTTATCGAGAGGGCGAGGAAAGGTGAAGGTCCAGCCTTACTAGAAATGATGACCTATCGCTGGCGTGGCCACGTGGAAGGTGACCCGATGACCTATCGGACCAGGGAAGAGGTACGGGAATGGCAGAAGAAGGACCCAGTGCCGCGGTTTGAGAAAGAATTACTGGATAGAGGGCTGCTCACTAATGAGGACATCGTCAGAATACATGAAGAAGCTGATGATGAGGTAGCTGAGGCCCAGAAGTTCGCTGATGAAAGTCCAGAACCGAACCCCGAGGAAATCTTCAGCAAATTGTATGCGACCTCTCATACTTAGCCCAAGGAAAAGAGAGATAATGGCAATGCGAGAGATAACCACAGCACAGGCGATACAAGAAGCGGTAGCTGAGGAAATGAGGCGGGATGAGAGAGTATACCTCATCGGTGAAGCTGTAGGTCCAGGAGGTGTAGCTCCAACACGACCCCCGGAAGAGATCTTTAAGGAATTTGGCGAATTCCGAGTAAGGGAGACCGGCATTATAGAGCCTACACTGGCTGCTTCGGCTACTGGGGCTGCCCTGAGTGGTATGCGGCCAATCGTCGATTTTTCTTTTGCTGACTTTATGTTCCCTGCCTGGAATGAAATCTATCAGGCCGGACTGTGGCGCGCTGGGCATGGCGCTGCTGAGGATATGAAGGTGCCCTTGGTCTACGTGGCGGGCATAATGGGCTATAGCGGCGGTGGGTTCTCACATAGCCGGGCACCCGTCGCTAACATCTGGCACGGGCCTGGCCTCAAACTGGTTCTCCCGACTACCCCCTACGACGCCAAAGGTCTGCTCAAAACTGCCATCAGGGATGATAATCCGGTGGCCTTCTTGGTACACCGTTTCCACTACCCGGTGAAAGGTCCGGTTCCTGAGGAAGAATACCTGATTCCCCTAGGTCAGGCGGTGGTGAGAAAAGAAGGGAAAGACGTCACTATTGTTGCTGATGGCTATCAGGTAACCCTCTCACTCCACGTAGCGGAGGACCTGGCAGAAGAGGGTATCAGCGTTGAAGTCATTGATCCCCGTACTCTAGAACCACTGGATATTGATACCATTCTAGCTTCGGTGGAAAAGACAGGTCGGCTGGTGATAGTTGACGAGGACTATATCAGATGTGGCCCCCATGCCGAAATAGCTTTTCAGGTACAGGAATGCGTCTTCAAATTCCTGAAGGCACCGGTACAGAGGGTCGGTAATCTTAATGTGCCGATTCCATTATCCAGGGTCCTGCTCGAAGCGGCATTGCCCACGAAGGAGAAGATTATCACCGCGGTGAAAAAAACGTTGGCTTAGTTCTGGTTTGAGGAGGAAGTTTTTCTGAATAACTTAGTCATTGAATTATCAGTCTGGCATTTGATAGAGAATCTATAAAAAGGAAAGGAGGACAGAAAATGCCAAAATTTGTCTATGATGGCTGGTCATTTCCAGCGGTGAAGGCGGCCCCGCCGAATGAAAGGTTCCTGAAGATAATAATGTCTCCGGAGGTAAGTGGTTACAAAGAGGCAACTGTTCTTTTCTCTCACATTCCACCAGGTAGCGGGACAGGTATGCATACTCATACCAGTGATGAAATAATGTATGTCATTGGCCGCGGTGAGAGCAAGGTAGGTGATGAAGTAACCAAGCTGGAGGCGGATTCGGTAATATTTGCCCCAAAAGGTGTAGCGCATGAATGCCGTAACACTAGCGAAACAGAAACCCTGAAAATATTTTGTGTCTACATACCGCCTCTGGAATTGAGTGAACTCCTGGCTAAGTTAGCTGATAAAACAAAGGAGTATCTACTACGGCAAAAATAATTAAGATAAGCGGCATTGCATTAGTTTTGTTTATGATTACTGACTTGGGTCATTGCCGATCTTGAAGATACACCAAGAGCCAAACATCTATCATAAAAAGGCAGTGAACGTGGTACGGCATAATCACCAACAGTGGAGGTGTCACCATGACGGGAATGGAAATGAGTGAATATCTGATACGAAAAGGCCTGATCAAGCTTTTGGAAATAAAGGACTCTGACATCCGCGTATTGACTTTACAACAGACGCACGATGCTGTAGATAAAAGCATTCATATTGGTGGCGCTTTTTCGGCGACTATTCCCCTCGTAGCCCTCTATTATGGAGGGATCATGGGGTACAACGTGGCTAACCCCACGCAGCGTGGACAGGACATGTTTGTCCTCAGTAAAGGGCACGCGGTGGCCGCTGTTGCCTCTATTTATGCGGACCTAGGATACTTTGACCGTTCCGTATTAAAAAATTCCCGTGGCGCCGAAAGTATATTGAACGGCCACCCCGGACCCATTTTGCCTGGTTTCCACGTCTCCACGGGACCGCTTGGTCAGGGGATGAGCGTGGCGCAAGGTTTTGCTCTGGTTGGTAAGAGAAGTCCCCATTACGATGTTTTTTGTTTGACCGGGGATGGCGAGCTTCAGGAAGGGATTATCTGGGAAGCGATCATGTATTCCGGTCATAAGAAACTTGACAATCTGTGCGTGTTAGTCGATAGGAATGCCGGTCAGCTCGATGATACCAAGCAATTAGTCTTCCCGCTGCTCGATTTAGATAAAAGGTTTGCCTGCTTTGGCTGGCGAGTATTTAACGTTGATGGCACCCAGTACGAGCCGATAACAGAAGCGCTCCAAGCGTTTAAGTATGCGCCACGGAATGGAAAGCCTACCGTCATCATCTGTCGAACAAGGAAAGGTTTTGGCGGGTTCTCTAACTTCATGATGGGTCATAAAGTGGTTATGCCGGACGCGATGACCGATCAGGAAATGCTACTGCAAAGGCAACGGCGAGCAGAAAGGGTTGAGGAATTTGTAAATTTTTTCGATGAGCTCACAGAGTGTCGCGGTGGTGAGTTGGTTCGGGAGAAACTGATGGTGAGCGCGCAACAGATGAACCTGGAGATTTTAATTAAGAACGATAAGACAACCGATGTCAAGCCGATATTAGTTCCCGTGAAGACTAAACCGGCACCACCCAGAAATAAAAAAATTGAGTATGACACTAGCCAATTACCAGAACTTGACAAAACAAAAGAGTACACCGCCAATAGTATAATTACTGCGGCAATGAAGGTTTTTGCTCGAGACTCCAGGGTAGTGTCTATTGATGCAGACCTAGCCTCAACCAGTGGACTTGAGTCCGGGGTTGGCTATGTGGATATGGGGCGAGCCTTAAATGTCGGCATTGCCGAACCTAATATGATGGGCATCGGTGAAGCCCACGCGGTGATGGGTTACAATACCTGGGTCAGCACTTTCTGCCCCTTTTTCGACTGGCGAGTATTGCGTCGTATTGCCATTGGATATCAAGAGAGACTGGAAGCAATGGCCACCAAAGGAGGGTGGCTGAGTGAGGGGCATGGCCTTGATATCACCTTTATCGCCACGGCACCCAACTTTGAGACCAACACCAATGGCGCCACCCATATGGGCAATGATGATATCCAGGTATTTAACGGCATTGCTCACCTGAAGATTATTGATGTTTCCTGTCCCAATCAATTACTGGGCATAATGAAGTGGATTATGGAGGGCAATCGAGGACTAGTTTATGTGCGGATTATGAGAGCCGCATCAGGCGTTGTCTATGACGATGACTTCCAGTTTGAATTTGGCAAGGGTTACATGCTCAAGGAAAGTCCGGAGGACAAGGCAACAATAATCAGCAGTGGACGAGGCGTTTACGAGGCATTAGCCGCCGCAAGTGAGCTTGAGAAGTCCGGACTAAAAGTCGGCGTCGTCGATATGGCGTCAATAGATGAAAAGCTTCTGCTTGACCTTTACCACTCCGGGAAATTACTGGTAATAGCCGAGCAGAATAACGGCTTTATCTGGCCTGAATTCCAGAAAACTCTATTTAAGCAAGAAAAAGCCGTTGATATTTCGAGGCTTTTACCTATCAATTGTCTTGATGCTGACGGAAGACCGCAGTTCATTCACTCGGCTACATACAAAGAACTCCTTCACCAATTTGGCTTGGCTCCTGGTCAACTTGTCAAAGCAATAAAAGAAAAATGTAAATAGAGTTCATTGCTCTGCAACGAAATATTTGGTTACGCATTAGCAACTAGCATAACGGTATCCGGAAAACCTCCATACGTTTTCCGCAAGACCGGGGTAGCGAAGCTTTAAAATGCTCGACGTCAGCGAGAATGGGGGTGACCTGCCCACAAAAAATTGGGCCAGTTATCATGTTATTCTGAGGATTGAGAAATGAGGTTCATCGTACTTGCTCCTGCGCCTCAATGTAGTATATTAAAGCTCTAAACGATAGCATTTCCTAAAAAGTACAAAATGCTCGCAGGCGCCCCCTGTAATTACACCAAACGCTTAACAAAGAACCGATTTAAGTCACTGAAGACAACTCTACTTAGAGAGTCAAAGGCTGCTCTGTTAAGTTGTAATCATCGACCTGAAGTAACGTCCCCCATTTCCCACGCCTGCAGACTAGGCGTGGGAAGGTAAGGTAAAAAAGGAACGTTATTATCCATTGGGTAACATTCCGTCAGATTGTTACCGCAGGGTAACCTGCACTCATTTTACAAGAGGCTCTGTTTGGTGTATCATACAATCGATAGTTGTAGTTTAGGTTATTACAAGCTTCTTTGAATCATCTCAGATTCATCTAGTATTGGGTGACCAGAACTCTAACTAAAATTTCGGATAGAAGAGGTTACCCAATGAGTTTTCAGAATAAGACACTAAGTTGTGCCGATTGTGGGGCTGCCTTCGACTTCACCACTGAAGAGCAGGAATTCTACCAGTCCAAAGGCTTCACCAACGAGCCAAAGCGCTGCCCCTCATGTCGCCAGGCGAGAAAGTCTGAGCGGGGCGGTGGTGGCAGTTACGGTGGTGGTTCCAGTAGCTACGGCTCCCCGCGACGGATGTTCCCCGTGAAATGCGCCACGTGTGGCAAAGACACTGAAGTACCTTTTGAACCTCGTGGTGATAGGCCAGTATACTGCAGTGATTGCTACCGAAAAGTCAGACCGGGTAGATAAACTGGTTTGAGACTGTGGACATACACGGGCTGGGAATAATTGGCCCGTGTATGTCCCTAGAATGTGTTGGGGTGTTATGTCATTAGAAGTTTGGATACGTGAAGGTGAATCCCAAGATTCCCTGTTGCGTCGCTTTCAACGGATGGTTCAGATGGACGGCATCTTGCGCGAGGCGAAAGCTTA
>JAHJTL010000115.1 GCA_018829775.1 Chloroflexota bacterium
CGTAAAGACGAACTGGTGCAAAACCTGCTGCTGCTGTATACCGGCGATATCCACCAAGCTAGCAGCATTCTACAGGAGCAGAAAGAGCAAACTCAGCAGCCGGATAAAATGGCGAGCCTGAGGAAAATGCGTGATATGGCTGTTGATTTAAAAGAACAGCTCAACAGTAATGCTACCGCAAATGCTTTCGGCGAGATGCTGCATAACGGATGGCAGTTGAAGAAGGAACTGGCCAGTGGCATCAGTAATGACAAGATCGATGACTGCTATGAAAAAGCACTGAACGCCGGAGCGATTGGTGGCAAAGTGCTCGGTGCCGGGGGAGGGGGTTTTCTGCTGCTGTACTGCCCGCAATCGAAGCAGCCGCAGGTCAGAGAAGCGCTCAACGACCTGTCGGCTCTGGAATTCTCCTTCGAACCGGAGGGGAGTAAAATAATCTATGTCATTTAATCATTGGATAGAGGTGATACGATGAAATCTGAGCATGAGATAATCGGTGATTACCTGAAAGGATTGCGTTCCTGCCTTGAGGAGATTGCAGAAAAGGACGTAATTGAAATAGTTGACATAATTATGAAGGCCTGTTCGGATGGCAAGAAAGTGGTATTTATGGGCAACGGCGGCAGCGCGACCACGGCATCCCACTTTGCCCGCGACATCAGTATAGGTACGGCGAAAGAAGGAAAACCGCGGGTTCGAGCCATCAGCCTGGCGGATAGTATTGCCGCCATTACCTCACTGGCTAACGACGTAGGTTACAATTCGGTCTTTAAAGAGCAGCTAATTGGGCAGGTGGACAAGGGAGACGTGGTTATCGGTATAAGCGCGTCGGGTAATTCGCCCAACGTGCTGGAGGCAATGGAATACGCTCGCAGCGCCGGGGCGATAACAGTGGGCTTTATCGGCTTCGGCGGTGGCAAGCTGAAGGGGTTATCGGATAAATCCATCGTGCTGTCAAGTCGGGACTACGGCCAGGTGGAGGACACTCATCTGGTTCTGGACCATATCTTCACCTGTCTGGTTAAAGAGAGGATAGCTGGTGGCTAACCGCGCCGTCTTTCTCGACCGGGATGACACAATGGCGAGAGATGTATCGTATTGCAGTCGTCCCGAGGATTTTGAGCTTTTCCCAAATACCGCCAAAGCAATCAAGTTACTCAACGAGCATGGTTATAGCGTAATCGTGGTTACCAATCAGTCCGGCGTTGCCCGCGGCTATTTCACCGAGGATGTGCTCGACCAGATTCACCGCAAGATGCTGCGCCAACTAGCCGAAGGGGGCGCCCGGATTGACGGCATTTATTACTGCCCTCACCACCCTGATGATAACTGTGAATGTCGCAAGCCAAAGCCGCAAATGATTCTGCGGGCGGTGAACGAACATGATATCGACCTTAAACGGTCCTTCGTGGTGGGTGACAAACCTCTGGATATTCGGCTTGGCCAAAATGTGGGCTGCCGTACCGTGTTGATTCCATCTGACCCCGGTGAGAATGATTCCAAATCGTCTTCGCCTGATTACACTGCGCCCGACCTTTACCAGGCTGCATTGTGGATTATCAATCAGAAATGAAAATCCTTGTGGTATCCGAATATTTTTTCCCCTATGGTGGTGCCGAATTATCGCTGTGGGAATTGTGTCGCACGCTGACCCGTAAAAGCCACCAGATTCACGTTATCACCGCCCGACGCAACGGAGAACCTGATTACGAGGGCAAAGAAGGAATAGAAATATTCCGACCGTTTCCCACGGGAAATCTTGTACGCCGGTTTATCTTCGCTGTGAAGCTGCATTCATATCTGAAAAAGTGGCTGCAGGAAAGGGAAATCGATATCATCTATAACCTGGGCTATGTCCCTACCATACCGGCAACACGGCTCGCCCGCAGATATGGCGTGCCGTCGATTACGCTGCTGGGTCATTTCTGCGGCCGTAAATGGTTCCGGCTGGCAAATCCGCTTTTGGCTTTGTTCAACTATATCACGGAAATATTGACCATACGGTTGGGTAAGCACAACACTCTGGTGGTGCAGTGTCCAGACACGGCGAATAAGGTATCCGCCAGTACAAAAGCAGAAATTGAGGTCATATGCAATACCCTGCTGGACCCGGCGGCAATTAAACGGACAAGAGAAGGGACAGATTTCAAAAAAGTACGCGAGGATTTAGGCATTGAAGAAGATGAGCTATTTCTCCTACATGTTGGGGCACTGATACGAACCAAAAACGTTTATAACTTGATAAAAGTCTTAGCCGGCTGGGAGCAGAAATTCAAACTGGTCCTTGTCGGGGATGGTCCGGAACGCGCCAGAGTTGAAAAACTAATCCAGCGGCTGAATCTGGCAGGAGAAGTTACCTTGCTTGGGAAAAGGCCACATGATGAAACACTGTCAATAATAAGGTCATGCGATGTCCTGCTCTTGTCCTCAATATGTGAACAGGTGCCCAATGTGGTGCTGGAAGCGCTGGCTCTGGGAAGGCCGGTTATCGCCACCAGGGTTGGAGGGGTACCGGAGATAAAATCGCCAAATCTGCATCTGGTAGATAGGCTTGAAGAAATCGGACAGGTTATCGACAGTGGCGTTGAAGCAGTGGAAGAAGATATAATTATGCAGGAATACTCGCTGGATAAGGTTAGCGAACAATATGAAGGGTTGTTCTTGCGCCTTGCTGGCTCTAAAATGAAGGATAATCAGGTGTAACATGGCACTGAAAGAGAAACTGCTGAGCGGTGAGAAAACCATCGGTATCTGGGGAATCGGCTACATCGGTTACTCATCAATGGCCCATTTCGCCAACCGGGGTGTCAGGTGCCTGGGAACGGACGTTGATACCGGCAAAGTCGACCAGATAAACCAGGGTGTGCTGCCAATACGCAATATCGAATACTGGCTTGGCTTTGACACCAAACCGCTGGTCATCTCCGGCATGATGAAGGCAACCGGCGAATGGCAGCAGCTTATCAGCGAAGATATACCGGTACATTTGGTATGCATCCCCACAGAAAAAGATGATGTGCCCTATGATGGAATTCTTATCGATGTGGTGGAGAAGCTATCCGGTTTCAATAAAAAGAGTATAAAATCGCCACCGCTCATCATTATTGAGTCAACGCTAACCCCTAACGCAACCGAGCAGATAATCATACCTGCCTTCGATAAGAAGGGGATGAAGGTGGGCAAAGATATACTGGTTGGTGTGGCACCGCGCCGCGATTGGTTTATAAGTCCGGAGAAAAGTCTGAAGAACCTGCCGAGGGTGGTGGGAGGTACTACATCTGAGACTACAGCACTGATGAAAGAAGTCCTGAGCATAGTCTGCGACACCATACTGCCGGCTAAAGACCATCGACACGCCGAACTGGTCAAGAGCATCGAGAATGCCTACCGGCATGTGGAAATCACGCTGGCAAATCAATTATCGCTGGCCTATCCCGATATCGATATGCGCGAAGTTCTGGCGCTGGTGGGCACCAAATGGAATATTGGCACCTACCATCCCAGCTTTGGCACCGGAGGCTACTGCATCCCCTTATCAAGCCAGTACGTTCTCTCCGGTACCAAAAGTGCCGATAAACTCAGTATTTTGAACTCGGCAATTGAAACCGACCGCAATCTACCTTTTATGGTTGCGGAGACTGTCGTTAAAAAAGGTGCCCGGAAAGTGGGCATTCTCGGGCTAGCTTATAAAGGAGACCTCAAGGTTCATACTCTAAGCCCGACTTTGCGCATCGTGGCCTATCTGAAAGAGAAGGGCATTGCGGTGAAGGTACACGACCCGTACTACACGGCAGAAGAGGTCAAGCAGATATGTGACGCCGAAACGTTCCGTTTTCCCGATGACCTCGGCCAGTTTGATACCATATTGATTGTCGCTGACCACAGGGATTACCAGGCAATACCCCGAAATCGGATTTTAAGCAATCTTAAAACATGCAAACTGATTCTGGATAACGTGGGCATATGGAACGAATTCAATCTTGGCGAAATGGGGATCGAATATCATGTCGCAGGCACCGAGCACTGGCTGGGCAAGTAAAAAAGGACGTGGTAATCAGAAGCGCAAAGTGTTGATTACCGGTGGCAGCGGATTTCTGGGCAGGCATCTGGTGAAAAAGCTGCTGGACAAATATGAAGACCTGGAAGTCAGCGCGATTGCCCGGAGCGGTGAAGGCATCATCAGACTGCTTTCCGTATGTCCCAGCGACAGGTTTGAACCCATTATCGGAGACGTCAGGGACGAGGAAATATTACAGTTTGCCCTGAAAGATATAGATACCGTGGTACATCTGGCAGCGATGAAATACATCAATCTCTGCGAGTTATCCCCGTCTGAAGCCATCTCGATTAACGTCCACGCCACGACAAGCCTGCTCAAATTGTTCAAAGGTAATACCTTTATCAGTATGTCTACCGATAAGGCTGTGGAGTCCTCCAGCTGCTATGGCGCCACCAAGTTAATTGTGGAAAAGATGACGCTGGCTGAGGCTGATAAAAATACCAACAAACGATTTATGGTAGTCAGGTCAGGGAATATTTTCGGCTCTACAGGCAGTGTTATTGAAAATTGGCATCGGCAGATAAAGCGGAACAATGAAATCACGGTATCTAATCCGGAGATGACACGCTTTTTCATTAATGTGGATGAACTCGCTGAATACATTATCACCATCCTGGAGAATGGGGAAAGCGGCAAGATATATATACCGCCACAGAGAGTTATTCAGATAGGGGATTTGGCGCAGGCCTTTATCGAGTTGTACGGAAATAAGACAACGATGATGAAAGTAGTCGGCCAGTTTCAGGGTGAAAAAATGCACGAGAAGCTTTTCATGCCTGGAGAAGACGTGGTTACAGATATGATGCACCGTACCTCCGAGCAGGGGAAGAAACTCAGCCTTGATGAAATTAAGACATGGCTGCAAAGGCACGCCGCTGATAAAGACTTCTAATCGCCGGGGCTCGCAGATGCTGGTTGAGAAACTGAGCAATGAGGAAGAATGGGAACAGTTCATTGTCAATGCTGCTGGAGGAACTTTCTACCACGCCCTCCAATGGAAAAGAGTTCTCGAAGAATCGTTCTCCTTTGACACTGAATATCTGGTAATACGCGATGAATCTGGCCATCTGGTTGGCGTATGCCCTTTTGCCCTGACGAAAAAACTGGGGTTCTTCAGAATTCTGGACTCATTGCCCGAATCAGATTTTGGCGGCCCGCTGGTCGAAGCTTCAAAGGCACCGGCGGCGCTTAAAGCACTCAACGATTACATTCAAGAATTCTACCCCAAACAGGGTGTAACCTACGTTAAAATCAGGTGCCCGGATGAAACCACAGCCAGCCATTTCAATACTAAAGGTATGACCGTTGACACCTCAAGTGGGTCAATGAACCTGGACTTAGCACAAAGCCCTTCGGATTTTATCTGGAACGAGGTCTTTACTCAGAAGAGCGGGCAGCGAACCTATATTCGTCGCTTTGAGAAAGACGGCTTCCAAAATATTCCAGCACGGGACTTATCCGATCTGGAAGCCTTTTATGAACTGTATTATAGCAACATGAAGTACATCGGCGGGGCACCGCATCCATACTCCTTTTTTCGACTGCTCTGGGACAAGCTTTACCCCGAATATTTCAACATCATCCTGACCGCAGGTGATGGGAAGTATATTGGCGGTGAAGGCTTTTTCCTTTTTCCGCCGAAAAAAACCGTCTATCAGACTTACATTGGTCTTGACCGGAAGGTTGAAACCCAGTATCGAACTTATTTCTATTTGAGTTGGGGATTAATCAAATGGTGTGAACAGAACGGGTACAAGGTAGTCAGCTTTGGAGGGACCCCGTCTGACCCCACGTCCACCAACTATGCACAGAAGAGCAAATTTGGAGGTCAATTTAATCAGGACTATGTTATCTGCTTACCGTTTGACCGAAACCGGTTCTTGGTCAGGGAAGCAGCGTTGAAACTGGGCAGATTCATCCACAAAAGGCTGCCATCTGCCCTAAAAAGTAGAGTGCAAAAGGCAGGCTTTGGCATATGATTTCTCCAGCCCGCCTTTCCGACCTGTTATCCGACCCGCGAATGCCCTATTTTATTCCCTACGTGAAGCTAAAGCAGCGGAGTAAAAGGTTATCTAATGTGGATATACCCGACAAATCTCCATTATTGATTGCCTTGACCTTTGATGTTGAATATGATTTTGGCTCCTCAGCAAGAGAAGTATCTTTCGATGCGATTGGGCCATTTCTGCAGCAGTTGCCGGCGTTAGCTGAGGAATGGCAAGCTGCTTTCACCTTGTTTGTGCAGGGTGATATAGTCGAGAGATATGCCCAATTGCTTCTCAATTTACAGCCCAGACATGAGATTGGCTTACACGGCTATGCGCACGAGCTATGGGGTAAAGCGAAATGGTTTCTGCCTCAAAAACCGATTTCCTACGATACCAGGAAAATGTTGCTAGAAGAAGGCTTAAAAGCTTTTTCAACTAGTCATTTAGCGGCGCCAGTTTCTTTTAGAGCACCCGATTTGGTGGCTGATACTGATACGCTGCAACTTTTAGAAGAACAAGGTTTTTTGGTCGACTCTTCAGCACCATCATACTACGGAATACCACCGCTGCCAGCCAGACCTTTAGGCTCAGCCAGTACCCTCTTGAGTATTCCGATTACGGCTGCTCCAGACCCACGCATTCGAACCAGGTATTTATTACCTTTTGTTGCTTATGAGGTATTCAATATGGCATGGCTTGCCATAACCAATGACCACCACCTGCTTGGTTACGTTGATGAAGTCATGTCTTTTCAGATAAATGCTGGAACAAAACCTCATCTGGTGTTTCTGGCACACCCCTGGGAATTCAGGGAATGGACTGAGAAAAAAGGGTATGATTACTGCTCCAAAGATAACTATGAATTGTTGCGTCGTAAACTACAGTTGCTCAAGGAAAGATACCAATTGAGATATGTTTGCCTGAAGGAATTAGCGCAGTTACTGGACAGCAAGCAAGATGGTTAGTTACGGTAGCTACGATATCGTTAACCGGGTTTCTCCAGGGACACTCTGCCGTGCGGTATTCAATTGTGTCAAGGGGCAGAATGATACCTATGTCAGCCGATATCTCTGTGATTCTGAAATTATAGATAAGGGGAAAAACCTTGCCTTTTTCAATTACGGTCGCAATGCCCTATATCTCCTATTTCAACAAAAATTTGCCGGAAAGGAAATCATCTTTCCTGGCTTTATCTGCCCAACGGTTATTCTGGCTGCCATCAAGGCCGGCGTGAAACCTAACTTGATGGATGTGAATCTCGAAGATTTCAATTTAGATATAAACAGTATCCCTGAAGAAGAACTGGCCAGAGCTGACGCGTTGTTTGTTAATCATACTTTTGGGGTACCAGCCAATATGGATGAGATACTGAAGAGAACGCGACAGCACCCCATCTACCTCATTGAGGACGTGGCCCAGGCTCTATTTGCCCGGTATAAGAATAAATATGTCGGCCGTTTCGGTGATGCGGTTTTAATTAGCATGTATAAACAAGTACCAAACATTAATGGTGCTATCCTGATATCAGACCTCAATATTGAGAAACTCGGTCACTCCATCATAAGCTGTAATGAACTTGCCCGTTTATTCTGGCTGACCTCAGGACCTCAACAGTATGGGCTAAATTTGATACGTCAGCGGAGGTATCCTTCACTGGAATCAGCGGAATTCCAGCGATTACCGAGATTACGCCGGCCGTCTTCCTTATCATTATCTCTCTTTGCTACCATGCTCCCGGCTCTTCGAGAATCGGTGGAACGAAAAAGAGTTATCTTGGGGCACTACCAGAAGCGAGCCAGCGTAAGCAAGTACGTTATTCCTCAACGAATTGATGTTGCCAATGAACCATCGGGTTTCAATTTCAGCGTCAGGCTCCGCCCCGAAATCGCCCACATTCGCGATGGCCTTCTAACCGCCCTTCGACGGCAAGGTATTTTTATGGACCGTCTCTGGCACGACGCCCCGGTGTCCTTACCCTTTTTCCGTGACTATTTTAAGCATGACTGCCGTAATGCGCAACTTTTGGCGAAGTCGGTAATAAATATGCCGGTTAAAGAGGGCTATCAGGAAAGCGATGTTAATGCTTTATTTGACACATTAGAGGGAGCAATCGAGAGGCTCATCTCATGAATGCGAAGGTCAGTATAGAAAAATGGGGACATTACTGGAGAACATTCCGCTCTTCCCTGACACACCAGGTATACCTTGAATCGGTAGCGGAAATAATCGCAACAAGGATTAAGCGCTCCTTCCCTGGAGAGAAAAAACCGCTTCTGCTGGACATTGGCTGCGGCCAGGGCCAACTGGATGTCTGTCTCGCTGAAAAAACGGGATGTCAGATTGTGGCCGTGGACATCATTGAGGAAGCGCTCGGTGTCGGCAAGCGGTTACTTGAGGAGAGAAAACTGCATGGTCAGGTGAGTTTAATCCTGGCCAGCGTCTACCAGCTGCCATTCCCTGACAATTCCTTTGATATAGCTGTTAGTACCGGGAGCGAAAGTGCAGCGGCCTACTACGGTGCTACAGAGGAAGCCAGCCGTGTTGTTGCTGGAGACGGGCACTTATTCATTGACTTTATAAGGATGCCCAACCTGTACCAACCTCTGCGTTCCGTTAGAAGTTATTTCCAGTATAGAAAAGCCAGCCAGAAACGAAGCAGAGGAGAAGAGACCAAGTATTTCCACTATGGTAAACTGGGTCTGAAAAAGAGGTTTGAAAACGAGCTGGGACTGAAAATTCAAAAAGTATGCGAATGAACAATGCGCCACCTTTTGGTAATAGAATAACCCGTTTACGATTTGAGAAAACACTGGGCAGATTGCTGAGCCCTTTATTGGCCAGAACAATACTGGTTGAATTCATAAATAAAAAACAAAAGTATATCTCTCACTGTATCCTGTGAAGCAGTGAAAAAATAATGGGCTGGCAGAGGGACATAATATTTTGATTGATTTGATAAAGAGATATCTACAGCGCATCTCGGGAGGAACTTCTCGTATGAATAGAGAGTCCCTTGCAGATCTAATTGAGCCATGTGAAAAGGCAAGAGTGTTGGACATTGGTTGTGCAGAGGGAAAGCTCATAAGAAAGCTCGCCAGTAAAATAAGAGTTGGTGAAATATACGGAATTGAAATATCTCCTAAATACGCTGAAGAAGCGCATAAAAATAGCGTAAATATAATTATAGGTGATGTCGACATAGGTCTTCCTTTCAAAGATGCTAGTTTCGACATTGTCATCTCAAATCAGGTTATTGAGCATGTAAATAGCACGGATAACTTCATAAAAGAGTGCTACCGGGTTTTGAAAAATAGGGGCACATGTATTGCCTCAACTCCGAATCTAGCGACTCCGCATAATATATTCTCGCTCATCTTGGGCTATCAACCACCCGCTACCGCCGTTAGTGATGAAATAATATGTGGAAATCCGCTGGACCCATGTAATGGTCAGCAGATTGCTTCATATCGAAGGCATCGGAGAATCTTTACCACACTGTCTTTACAAAGGTTATTTCAATTCCACGGCTTTAAAGTTGAGGTAGAGAAAGGGGTTGGTTTACAACCCTTACCTTTATTTCTGTCGAAGCATTTCACGTGGGCCAGGTACTCTCAATTCTTGACCATAAAGGTAAGAAAGCCGGAAAGTTAAGCATTATAGTTGTGAACTAAGAACTAACATAATCTAGTATTAGAGAAATGGCACCTAGAGCTATGAAAATACTGATGCAACAGGGGGCTTATTTCCCGTGGATTGGCGGCGCCGAGATATTCATGCAGAAGCTGGCGGAATATCTGGTTGCCAAAGGGAATCAGGTTGATATTGTCACCGGAATCTGGCGCAAGCCCGATTTGTATACGGAAAACTGGAATAAAGAGTTTGAGGTAATCAATGGGGTCAATGTATATCGGGTCAAAACAGCAAAGGTAAAAAACATCGATGTAATGGCTTGCATATGGCGCATGATATGGAAAACCATACAACTTGATAGAACGCATAACTATGATATTATCCACAGCCATATCTTCCCGGCTATGGTCTGCGGTGCAGCCACCAAAAGGGACAAGAAATTGCTGGTCACACTTCAAGGGGGTGATATCGGCGAGTACAAGGAATCAAACTTAATCATCCGGATGCTGGAAATGCCGTTTATTACCTGGTCCTTGAGAAAGGCCGATTTGGTGCATACAGTCAGCACCCATATTGCTAATGCGGCAAGAAAGTTTGGCGCTGAAAAGGTATGTGTCGTCCCCAATGGAGTTGACACGCGCATCTTCCTCCCCCAGGACAGGAGCCAGATGAGGAAGAAATTAGGGTACAGGCTTGACGAGAAAATCATCGTCAGTTCATCCAGATTGACCCCCAAGAATGGACTGGATTATCTGATTAGGGCAGTAGCCAATGTGCCGGGTTTAAAGCTAATTATCATTGGAGACGGTGAACAGCGCAAATCTCTGGAAAGCCTCATCAACACTCTGAAACTTGGAGATAGAGTATCACTGCTTGGTTATCTGGAGCACAGTAAGTTGCCTGATTATCTCAGTGCCGCAGATGCTTTCTGTCGACCATCGATAAATGAAGGTTTTGGTATCTCCTTTATTGAATCAATGGCCTGCCGAATTCCAACGATAGGAACCAGAGTTGGTGGTATTACCGATATAATTATCAATGGAAAGAATGGATTGCTTGTACCACCGAAAGATGTTGGAACGTTGACCGGGGCAATACGGAAAGTGATTCAAGACAAAAATTTCGGTCGTGTCATTGCGGAGCAAGGGCTGAAAACGGTAAAAGAAAAGTTTACCTGGGGAGTAGTGCTCAAGCAAATGGCAAACGTATACGAGGAAATAATGGGTGTGAACAGGGACGGAGATGGGCAATGAAGATACTATTGGCCACGCCAATATTCCCCCCCGAAATAGGTGGTCCGGCAACTTATTCTTATGAAGTATCAAGGCGACTTGTGGAAAAAGGTCACGACGTGCGCATAGTGACCTTTACCGACGCAAAACCCAAAGTCGAAAATGTTGAAGTTATTCCGGTACGCTTGAATTACGGGTTTCTCGGCACCCTGAGAAGACAATTACGGCTGTTCTTCACCCTCCTGCGTGCTGCCAGGGGAATGGACCTGCTCTACGCACAGGGGGCAGTGGTGGTTGGCTTCTGCTCTCTCATTGTTGGAAAGCTGCTAAAGAAGCCGGTGGTAGTTAAATTCGTCGGCGATGTTGCCTGGGAACAGGCGGTTAATACTGGGAAAACAAACAAGTTACTGGAGGAATTTTTGATTCAACCAGATGGTGGGCTTTACATTAAGCTGATAATGCGGATACAGCGATTCGTCTTTCACCAGGCTGCCAGAGTAATTACCCCCTCATATTATCTGAAAAATCTATTGGTAGAGTTTTATCAGGTGCCAAGTTCAAAAATCGAGGTTGTATACAACGCGGTTGAATTGGTCGAAGTCAAAGCTGCCAAAGAGAAATATGGACAGCCGATGGCGATTACCATCGGCAGACTTGTGGCGTGGAAGGGAATCGATGAGTTGATAACATTAGTGCCCGCACTGACTGAGAAGTATCATAATTTCAAGCTGCTGGTCGTTGGGGATGGGCCAGAGCGTGATAGACTGAAACAGCACCGCCTCGAGACCGGAGTTGAGCCATATGTTATCTTTACTGGTATAGTGAACCACGAGCAGACACTCGCTCTATTGAAGCGTGCGGATGTATTTATCCTGAACTCTAAGTACGAAGGTTTGCCGCACACGGTCATTGAAGCAATGGCGTGCCGATGCCCGGTAATTGCCACCGGCCTTGAAGGTACGAGGGAGGTCATTGAAGACGGTCGAAATGGGATAACTATTGAACCGGGTAATACACAGCAGCTCCAGGAAAAGCTGGTTTTTCTCCTTGAAAATGAGCCGTTAAGGCAGAAAATGATAGCAGAAGCCTACGAAACGGTGGTGAAAAAATTCACCTGGGGAAGCACGTTGGGCGAGCTGGAGCAAATCTTAAGCCTGACCGCGAGATAATCAGATGCATATCCTCATGTTCAGTTACGACAGGACACTGGTTGAAGGGAAGCAGGTTGGTGATACCCTGCTTCGGCACAAGTGTTACGCTGATTATCTGGATAAGCTGGACATTGTGGTGCCGGCACCGTCCAGAACACGGCAGGCTGAGATAAAGGTGAGCGAAAAATTAACTATATTCCCGAGCCATGGTCCCAGAGTGCTTTCGTGGCTGAGGGCTTATTTGAAAGCGAGGAATATTTGTAAGCAAAGCAAGGTGGATATCATTGCGACTCAAGATGCGCTCCTTGGCTTTCTGGGCGTTATGCTGCGAAAAAAGTTCGGGTGTCGATTACAGATAAACGCCTTTGGTCTTGAAATATTCAATGATTGGTGGCTACGGCAAAGATGGCTCAATCGAGGATATGCTTTTATCATGCGCTGGACACTGCATCGCGCAGACCTGATAAGAACAGACGCAACGCGAAACCAGAAAATTCTGATTGAAAAGATGCGGCTAAAGCCAGAAAAAGTAGTCGTGATACCGGCGCTTCCCACTCAGGAAAGCATCGACCAATTCAGAGGCGCTGCTGGAGAGACAGTAAAGTCCAGCCTTAGAGGGAACAGGTATGATGGGATAGTGCTCTTTGTTGGAGCACTGGAGAGGGTTAAGAATATCCCGAACCTATTAAGGGCGGCCAAGCTGGTACTCGCTGCCTGCCCGCGGACTTTGTTTGCCATCATCGGCAACGGGCCGGAAAAAGAAAACCTCGAGAAGCTATGCCAGGAACTGGACATTTCACAAAGCATCCGGTTCCTGGGAATCATTCCGTATGACGAACTCCCAGCTTACTATGCAGCCTGTGACCTGGTAGTTCTGCCTTCGTGGAGCGAAGGGTTTGCCCGCATTCTGATGGAAGCCTCGTTGGCCGCTAAGCCAATCGTCGCCACCGATGTTGGCGGGGTGACTGATATCGTTATCGATGGCGAGACCGGGTATATCGTTCCCGTCAATGATTCCCAGCAATTAGCCGGGAGGATGAAGGAATTGCTGCAGGATAAACAAAAAGCTACTCAGATGGGAGATAAAGGATATAAGCGGGCGGTAAGCCTCTTTGATTTTGAGGCCAATACCAAAAAATTGATAACCGCCTGGGAAACAATGATTAAACCTCGCGGGGATAAAGGATAATGCTCTGGCTAGTCACCGATGTCGATACCGAGTTTGATAGCGTCCGCTTTTACGGTAAGCCAAAGTACTCGGCTGATGTAGGGCTTACCGAGGGCGTTCCGCATTTGCTGGAATTCTTCGCCAAGTATAACATCAGAGCCACCTTTCATATTCAGGAGCAGCGTGACCCGGAACAGAGCATCCTGTTACGCTATCCCGAAGTCTATGAACAGGTGAGCGAATACGGCCAGGAGGTCTCGGTCCACGTCCATATCAAGCAGGCCGATTATGCCGCGCGTAAATCGGAAATAACGGCGGCAGTAACTAGATTGAGGGAGAACGGATATAACATCTCGTCCTTTAAAGCGGACTGGTATTTCAGCAACGAGAACACTATCAGAGCCCTCGAGGAACTAAATATAGCCTATGACTGTTCGCCGTTGAAAAACTCAGTGGTGGGTTCGATGCGATGGTATGATATGCCGGACTCACCTTACCACCCCAGTTATGATGATATCACCAAAACAGGCGATGCCAGGCTCCTGATGATTCCCATCACCGATACCAGGCTTGGCATAACCATCCACGAGAATAAAAGCCATGAACTGGAATTGATGAAGCGGGGTGCGGAAACCCTGGCGGCTGTGGCTGAGGAAATGTCGGAACCGGTCATCCTTTACTTCAGCACGCACTCCTGGAAACCGATAGAAGTTGACGGGTCGGGATTCAGAGATTGGGAAGTCAGGCGGCGCAATGAGTTCTTCAGTTTCCTGTCTCAGTATAAATTTAAATCGCTTACCGTCAGTGAGGCCGGTCAGCTCTGGCAAGAAGGTGGCTACAGACCGTATTTCCTGAATCTGCCTGATTTACTTGGCAACTACCGCTCTCTCTTCAATCCTCTGCGGCACTTCTGGCTGGTCAAGAATGTGCTTTCTCGCGTGTATATGTTAAAATATTGAGTCGGCTAAAAGAAAAGTAAGCTATAACAAATAGAAAGTAACAGGTGATTGCAGTGTGCGGTATCGCTGGCATACTGGGGCGAGGTTATCTGAAACCAATGATTGAAGACTATCTCTCTGTTTCGTACCTAAAGAGGGACGGGTTTTTTTAATGCCGACATTGTACATAAAATGCTGCAAGATCACCTTACGCAGAAGGAATATAATTTAGGATTGCTCTGGGCCATTTTTACCTTTCAGGTCTGGTGCGAGCAATTTATCAAGAGGTCGATTTGATGAAAGCATTAATGATGACCCCGACCGTTGACCCGTTTGATCCGGTACATGGCTTCGCTTATGCTTGGATGAAGCGAATTGCCGGGCAGGTGGATAAGCTCTCCATCATAACCTTGGTCCAACGAAATACAGAGCCAGATAGGGATTTTGAGGTATACTCCTTGGACACGAAAGGAAATCGTCTCTCAAAGTGGCTCTATTTGAATCGTCTCTTACTTACATTAGTCCCTCGGGTGGATTTGGTTTTCACTCACATGTATCCTGCCTTTCCTGTTTTGGCCTGGCCGTTTAGCCGTCTCTTTGCTAAACCTCTAGTTATGTGGTTCTGCCATGGCCATATCAGCCTGATGACCAGATTAGGTCATGCTTTGGTGAACCGGGTTGTTACCGCGTCGGAAGAGAGTTTCCGGATCAGGAGCCGGAAAGTGAAAATTATCGGGCATGGCATTGATATTGAGCGATTTTCCACTTCGAACACGCCCGCTTCTAAAGGCGGCGCAACCATTCTATCTGTGGGGAGGATATCCCCGGTAAAAGACTATACAACATTGATCGAGGCTGCTGCGATAATGGGCAGCGAATACGGTATGAAGGATATCAGAATCGTGATAGTCGGTGGTCCAGCCTCAGTATCGGAAGAGAGATACCTGGAGATGGTCAAGAATTTAACGAGAGACAGAGGAATAGAGAAAAGGGTGGAATTTGTTGGCCCTGTTCCCTATAATCAAGTGGCCGAGTATTATCGCCGGGCAGACTTATTTGTCAGTACCAGTCAAACAGGAAGCATCGACAAAGCAGTTCTGGAGGCTATGGCCAGTGGTATTCCAATCGTTACTTGCAACGAAGCTTTCTACCCATTCCTAGGTAGCTACCGTTCCATGCTCACTTTTCAGAAAAATGATCCGCACGATTTGGCGAAAAAAATTGCTGCCCTTTACTCACTGTCGGAAGAGGACAGAGAGAAAATGCGTTTCTTTCTCAAAGGTATAGTTGAAACTGAACATAGCCTTGATGTCTGGCTACCGAGGTTGATTTCAGTATTTCGAGAAGTATTGAAAAGGAACTGACTAGCTCTGACTAAAAGAGATGAAAAAACAACTTCTGTACATTGCCAATGCCAGAATTCCCACGGAAAAGGCTCATGGCTTGCAGATAATGAAGATGTGTCACGAGTTTGCCAAAAAACTACGTGTTGAATTAATTGTACCATGGCGAATTCAGACCAAGTTAATGAGGCAGGTGGCCGATGCTCACAAGTACTATGCCGTGGCAAAAACCTTTCATATCAGACGATTATTCAGCATGAATCTAACTCCACCCTTGGATAGCCGCCTTTCCCACTGGACTCGTACACTGCAGAGTATGTTGCATTGGCCGCATAGCTTGTACTTCGGTCTGATAAGTGCCGTCTACGCTCTTGTTCAGTCAGCGAAGCTGGTTTATTCCCGCGATTTCTTCTCCTGCCTTTTTCTTTATCTCTTCAAGCCCTTACACCGTAAGAGCGTTTTTTATGAAGCCCATGATTTCCCACTCACTAAGTTAGGGCGCAAATTAAGAAGCTGGGCAGTGCGTCATGTTGATGGACTCGTTGTGATCAGCCAGAAACTGGGAGAGCTTTACCAGAGCCAGGGTATTCCATCGGAAAAAATATTGGTCGCGCCGGATGGAGTTGATTTATCTCTTTTTTCAGTGAATCTCCAGAAAGAAAAAGCCCGAGAGGAATTTAAGATTCCCTCAGATAAGAAAATAGTCTGCTATACGGGCCACCTGTATCGCTGGAAGGGCACCCATATTTTAGCTCAAGCCATGAAAGAACTGGCTGACGAATGTCTTCTCTATGTCGTTGGTGGCACACCAAGAGATATCGAGGAATTTAAAAGGTTTATCAGCTCAAATCATATTCCAAACATAGTAGTTGTCGGTTATGTGCCACCCACACAAATTCCTAAATATTTAGCCGCCGCCGATATCCTAGTCCTACCCAATACTTCCGAAGAAGCGATATCCAGGCTTTATACCTCCCCGCTGAAATTGTTTGAATATATGGCAGCACGGAGGCCTATCGTCGCCAGTGACTTACCTTCGATAAGGGAAATCCTGAATGAGGAAAACGCCTTGCTGGTGAAACCAGACGATCCAACTGCATTAGCTAACGGCATGAGAAGGGTAATCAGAGACGATGAGATGAGTCAGAAACTAGCTGGAAATGCCTTCCGGGACGTTCAGTTTTACACCTGGGAGAGGAGGGCGGCTGGAATATTAGAGTTTATGGATAAAAATGCAGAAGTGGGAAAAGTTCCTTGATGAATGCATCAGGGAAATAGCAAAGGAGAACAAAATTCTGGATATTGGCAGCGGTTCTCCCTTTCAGAAAGAGATGAGGGAGTATAAGGACTGCTTTTCTACTTCAAAGTATTACGCATTAGATTATGACTACAGTTATCACCCTGACATTGTTGGTGATATTCACAATTTACCTTTTAAGGATGGGTCAGTGGATGCGGTAATCTGCAAGGCTGTGCTTGAGCATGTCCCCGAGCCACAAACAGCGGTTGGAGAATGCCATCGGGTGCTGAGGAAGGGTGGAAAGATATTTGCTTATGTCCCATTCCTCCACGGCTACCACGGTGCTAAGAACTATAAAGATTATTACCGATTTACTAAAGACGGAGTGATGTATATGTTTCGCCATTTCAATGTGGTTAGAATTGTGGAGGTCAGGGGATATTTCAGTACCCTTTGCCTGTTTATTCCTATGAACAATTGGCTTATGCCGTTAACAAACTGGTTGGACCGCTTTATTGGCTATGGCGTTACTTCTGGCTATAATATATTTGCGAGGAAGTAGTAGAGTTGAAGCAGCTACTAACTAATAAGATAACCAGAGGTGAGTTGAACAAGTTTCTAAAGACCCATAGTGGCGCTGGAAAAACACTGAACATAGGAAGCGGTGGTTTACAAAGTAGTAACTATTTCCCAAATGTCATTGGCTTAGATATTAGTAAAGCAGCAACGCCGGACATTTTAGGTGATTCACATTATCTTCCGTTTAAGGAGGAGAGTTTCGATGTTATTTTGTGCACCGAGGTGCTTGAGCACCTGAAGCAACCCCAGAAAGCAATAGATGAAATGAGGAGAGTCGTGAAAAGGGGGGGGGAACTGCTTCTAACCACTCGATTTATCTTTCCCTTGCATGACACCCCATGTGACTATTTCCGGTACACTAAATACGGTCTAAGGTATCTACTAAGGGATTGGAACGTGGTTCAGATTACCGAAGAAACGGATACTATCGGGACCCTAGCTGTTTTGCTCCAAAGAATAGCTTATCAGTGTGAGGTTCTGCGTTTCAAACCGTTCAAAGGGCTTTTCCACTTGTGGGCACACTTAACAAAACGACTTGGATTCATAGTCACCAAAGAGTATGGTGTCTTCTATGATCGCATTCTTGAGCAGAAAATAATGACCTCGGGCTACTATGTTGTCGCCATCAAAATGTAGTAGGTGAGTTATGACAAAGGGGAAGTACATCCGAGGCGAATATGAACTCCGTGGCGAGTATCATAAGCAGCTGGACCCGGACTGGCCTTATTATCCTACATACTTGGCAAAGATGAAATTCATCAGAAGTTATCTATGTAAGATTCCTCTAACTTATAAGATTCTTGACTTAGGTTGTGGGGAAGGTATTCTGTTAGAAGAATTCAAAAATCTTGGTTACAATATCATTGGTTTAGATCAGAATTATTCCTCTGAGTTTGTCATAAGAGGTGACATAAAAGAAACACCGTTTCCTGATCATGATTTTGATGTGATACTCTGTCTGGACGTTATTGAGCATTTGGATTATGAAAGTCAAAGGTCAGCAATAGCTGAAATAAAAAGACTATTAAAAGACAAGGGTATAGCCATTCTTACCATTCCTAATCTAGCCCATTGTTACTCAAGGCTAAGGTTTCTATTAATTGGACAGCTTGACAGAACAGCTCGGATTGAGAAGCATCCTGGAGACAGACCAATTGCAGAGCACCTACAACTTTTAAGACAAGAAGGCTTTAAAGTTATCCAGCGCAAAGGGCTGTTTCCTACCCTGCCTGTAATTTATCAGCTAATCCAAAGGTGGCCATCTAAAACTCTATGGCTTTATAACCTACTTAATAGATTGCTCCCCTTGGCTAACTATTGCTTTTTGAATATCCTTGTAGTCCAGAAAAAAGCCAGCAAGATTTAAGTAACTAGTAAAATGCCCAGAATATTCGCCACAATCAGATAAAAAAGATTAGGCAAAGGATGAAGAAAATTAAGTAATTTGGAGGAATACAATTCTATCTAGTTAGTTTCCAGGAATAAGCAGAATCAAATGCCCGAGCCAGGGCTTTAGCCGCTACAATGCCGAGGATACCAAATTGTACCGCAAAGAGTACCAATAACACCAGCTCAAATATGGCAACAGCTACGTTGAGTTTGAACAGCTCTCTCGTTTTTCTCTGGGCTTGAAGTGCACCCCGACGCAATACGGTGGCCAGGGTTCCGAGAATCACAGGAATAAAAAGAAGTTGTGTATAAAGAACCGAATCCAGATACTTACTAGAATACAACCAGGGTATTATATAAGGGCATAACAGGGCACCAATGCCACAGATTATGACCATACCCACTAACAGCCATGGTAACCTTCTTTTGACTTCATCGTATGCAACCTTTTCGTCCATAGTCGCAGTTTTGGGAAAGACCGTCTGGCTTATTGATGCAAGTAGCACAGTCGGTAGGTTGGCAATCATCACTGCGATGGAATAGATTGCCAAACCAGCGTAACCGAGCGCTACACCGATGATTAACTTATCAAAATGGAGCACAGCGATACTGATTGCCTGTATGCCGGTAAGTTGTTTACCGTAGGTTATTGCAGTTTTGTCCTCACGGCAACTCAAGTTGCCGGTTTTAACGGTGTTAAATAGAAAGACAATATGCAGTATGGTTGATGTGGCCAGGTAGGCGGCGACCACCCACAGTAAGTTTCTGGTGAAATATACGGCGAGTATTACGGCCAGCGTTAAAAAGACCCAATAGATAGACCGATATCTGGAAGACAGATCAAACTGCTGTCTGCCGTTCAGAAATGGATAGTAACTATCAAAGGACACGTGAAACGGAAAGAAAAGTGAGCTCAACAGGAAGCATTTACCCAGCAATGTTTCTCCACTGGAATAATAGTAGATTCCGATTAGAAGACATACCGCAGCACCAATGAGGCTCCATTTGAATCTTGTTTTGGTGCCCTTAATAAATACTTGATCACGACCATTGGCTACCGCCTGCATAATAGCGGCGCCCATGCCAGGTAGAGCCGATATCGCCAATATGCCTATAATGGAAAAAAAGTAGTTATACTGGCCATAATCTTCTTTGGATAATAGCCTCGTCAGTACGACTGAAGTTGCTAGGCCACTAAGAAGAATGACGCCCTGCGCAATTAGTAGATAGGCATTATTTTTTATATAATACTCTAGGTCTATCCCGAGCCACTTTCCGATTGTGTTGATAACGAAATTTTTCATAGTTTGTTATCATCGCTGTGGAAAAAGCTACTCTTCACTGGAGAGTTTGCGTAAAAAGGCTTAATGTATATGTACAACTGAGTCAATGTACCTGCGAAGACCCTCAGTGATTTCTACCTGTGGCTGCCATCCCAGCTCTTTTTTAGTTAGTTCAATATCTGCCCAGGTATTTTTTACATCACCTTTTTGTTCTTCAACGTACGTTGCTTTTACTTCCTTATTCAGTAGGTTGCTGATTAGTTTGACTAGGTCATTGACACTAATCCGGCTGCCTCCCCCGATATTAAACACCTTGCCTTGAATCTCGCTTCTTGCCGCCAGAATATTCGCTTCAGTAACGTCATCTATGTACGTAAAGTCCCTCGTCTGATTTCCGTCGCCAAAAATGACAAACTCTTCACCATTCAATATCGCGGAGACCATCTTGTGAATGGCCATATCTGGTCTCTGTCCTGGTCCGTAAACAGTGAAATATCGGAGCGAGATTACCGGCGTTCCGTAGCTTTTATGATAAAGGTAACACAAATTTTCACCGGCCAGCTTGGTAACGCCATAGGGTGAGATAGGTCTTGGCGCAGCGGTTTCTTTCAATGGAAGTTCCGCATCACCATAAATGGAAGAGGAAGAGGCATAGATGAATTTTGTTAACTTTTCGCCTTTGTAGAATTCAAGCAACTTTTGCGTCGCCAAGATATTGTTCCGGACATAGATTTCAAATTTATCACCCCAGGAACCTCTTACCCCGGGCTGGGCGGCTTCGTGAAAAACACAATCGACCCGGGGGAATTCTTTCATGGCAAGGACATCGGCTTCAATAAACTCAAAATGCTTCTGCTTTAAGATACCGGCGATGTTTTCCCCCTTGATTTCTCTGGGGTAATAAGGGGCAAAGCAATCGATTCCCACCACCTCATAGCCCTCTTCCAGCAATCTCCCGGCAAGGTGAGAGCCGATAAATCCGGCGCAACCAGTGACCAATGCCTTCACGCTGTTATCTCCCGGTCCAAATTTACGCCTTTAAACCACTCGATTGTTCTCTTTAATCCGTCATGGAGTGAGATGCTCGGTTGCCACTGGAGCAGCTCCTGCGCCTTACTTATATCCGGCTGCCTTATCTTCGGCTCACCCTCAGGCAAGGAGCGGTTCTGTATATCACTCTCGCTGCCGGTAAGCTCCAGGATTTGGCGTGCCAGTGCCAGGATGGTTATTTCATCTGGATTCCCCAGGTTTATCGGCGTATTTATCTCTGATAGGGCAAGTTTGTAGATGCCTTCCACTAAATCCGAGATGTAGCAGAAACTTCTCGTCTGTGTACCGTCGCCAAATACGGTGAGCGGTTTCCCTTGAAGCGCCTGCGTGATGAAGGTTGGAACAGCCCGGCCGTCTTCTTTCTTCATCCGTGGACCATAAGTGTTAAAGATTCGGGCGATTTTGGTGTCGAGATGGAATTGGCGATGATAGGTCATGGTCAGCGCTTCAGCGAACCTTTTTGACTCATCGTACATCGAGCGAGGCCCGACCGGGTTGACATTTCCCCAGTACTCCTCTTTTTGTGGGTGTTCCAGTGGGTCTCCATAGACTTCCGATGTTGAAGCCAGCAGGAATTTGGCTTGCTTTTCCTTCGCCATCTCCAAAACATTTAGGGTGCCCAACGAACTGGCTTTCATGGTTTCTAACGGCAGTCTCTGATACTCCGGTGGGCTGGCGGGACTGGCCAGATGAAAGACGTAGTCGATATCGGATTTTATAGCTGAAACATCGGTGATATCCTGCGATATGAAGGCAAAGCCTTTATTCGGTATCAGGTGCTGTATATTACTCATCTCGCCGGTAAGCAGGTTATCCAGGCAAATTACTGAACATTGCCGGGCAAGCAGGAAATCGCAGAGATGAGAGCCGATGAATCCAGCGCCGCCGGTGACCAGTGCCTTCACCGCCCCACCCCCTGGTATATGAAACCCAATCGTTTCATTTCATCGGGGTCGAACATATTTCGGCCGTCAATAATGACCGGCTGATTAAGAAGCTCTTTAATTTTCTTGAGGTCCATTTCTTTAAATTCGTCCCACTCAGTCACCATAACCAGCGCATCACTGCCCTCCGCTACCTGATAGAGGTTCTGGCACAGCTCTATATCCGGGAAAATCTGCCTGATATTTTCCATCGCTTTTGGGTCATAGGCTTTTATTTTCACGCCTTCCTGTTGCAGCTGCCTGATTATTTTTATCGCGGGCGCCTCTCGAATATCATCGGTGTCTGGTTTAAAAGCCAGACCCAGTATCCCGATGGTTTTGCCGTTTAGATTCCACAGCAGCTCCTTTGCCTTTTTAGCTACCTGGCGGCATTGGTGTTCGTTTATTTTGTCCACTGCTCGCAGCAGTTCAAAATCATAACCGGCTTCTTCCGCTATCTTGATAAAGGCAAGCACATCCTTGGGCAGACAGTATCCACCATAGCCTATTCCAGCGTCAAGAAAAGCACGACCTATCCTCTTATCAAGGCCCATCCCTTCAGCGACTTTAGTTACATCGGCTCCCACCGCTTCGCAGATATTGGCCAGGGCATTGATGTAGGATATTTTCAGGGCTAAAAAGGCATTGGAAGCATGCTTGATTAGTTCGGCGGTCTCAATGTTGGTTATAATCATCGGCGCATCCAGCGGTTTGTAGAGCTCCCTCATTAAATCGACCGCCCGTTCGCTCTCCACGCCGATGACAATTCTATCCGGGTGCATGAAGTCATGAACCGCTTTACCTTCACGCAGAAATTCCGGATTGGAAATCACGTCAAAGTCATGTTGATGGCGATTGCTAAGTTGCACCGTCCTTTTCACCCAGCCGCCGGTTTTCACCGGTACAGTGCTTTTATCCACGATGGCCTTATAGCTATCCATTGATTCTGCAATACGTTTGGTGGCCTTTTCCACGAATGATAAATCGGCGGCGCCATCCGGCCCCTGAGGGGTACCAACGCAGATAAAGACTACGTTTGCCTTTCCCACCCCATCCTCAACGCTGGTGGTGAACGAAAGCCTGCCTTCACCTACGTTTCGGTGCACCATCTGCTCCAAGTCCGGCTCGTAGAATGGGATCTGGCCCTTCTGCAGAAGGTCTATCTTTCCCGTATCGTCATCCACGCAGATTACTTTATTCCCCAAGTCAGCCAGGCAGGCACCAGTTACCAGGCCGACATGTCCGGAGCCAACGATGCAAACATTCATTATCGTACCTCTCTTCAGCTGCTAAGCTTACTTGTCTTTAAATAATAGGCGATAGTTTCGGCAAGACCGTCTTGAATTGACCACTGCGGTTCGTAGCCAAACGCTCTGGCTTTGTTAATATCAGCGAGACTTTGTGTTACTTCTCCAGGCCTTGATTCTTTATACACCAGTTCCAGGTCTTTTCCCATTAACTGCAGAATTTTCCGCGCAAGCTCGTTAATGGTGATGCTTTGACCGCTGCCGATATTATACGTGCTTTCAGCATCACTCTGTGCGGCTAAAATGTTAGCGTTCACCACATCCTTGACATAAATGAAGTCACGACTCTGATTACCGTCACCTAATACAACCGGGGGCTGGTTATCGGCTATCCTCTGGATAAAAGCTGGAACAACCGCGGAGTATTGAGATTGAATACCCTGCCTCGGTCCATATATATTAAAGTACCTCAGACATACTGTGGAAAGCCCGTACAACTGGCGAAATATGCTGCAGTAGTACTCGCAGGCTAGCTTGGTGAGTGCGTACGGTGATATGGGGTCTGGTGGCAGTGCTTCATTTTGCGGGATTGAGGTTACGTTACTGTACACCGATGAGGAGGAGGCAACAATAACCTTTTTAACGCCGTTATCCCGGGCCGCCAACAGTACTTTCAGTGTTCCGGTAATATTTACTTCGTTAACCAGTAAAGGGTTTTCAATGCTACTGTTTATGCTGGCTATAGCTGCCTGATGAAACACATATTCGGTTCCTTTAAACAGCGTCTGCAGCAGCGCAAGGTCGGTCACGTTTCCCTGAACGAATTCCACAGAGTTCTTTTTCAGAAAATGGCCTATGTTCTCTCTCTTACCTGTGGAAAGGTCGTCAAGGACGATTACGTAGTAGCCGCGATTTTGCAGCTCTTCTGCCAGATGAGAGCCGATAAATCCGGCGCCACCGGTAACAACGACTTTCTTCGCCATTTTTACGTTTTCTTTGAGGCAACGAATATATTCGTCTGGATTAACTGTTCCAGTGTCCCCACGTCAAACCAGGCATCAAGTTCCAGCAGATAGGCGGCAAGCATCGGGTTTTCTTCTCCGGCCAGCCGCTCTGTAAGGTTTCGCTCCAGGCTCGTGTCCGGTTTCCTGGGAAGATACGCGTCAATACGAGGAAGAAGGAAGTGGCTGTCAATAATACTGATGCCGGCATTCACCGCCGGTGCTTCGGGGACCTGGGTGATATCCGGCTTCTCGATGAAACCACGAACGATTTTACATCCTTTCATTTCCTCAAACTGTCCGACGCCGAATCTGACAGCTTCTTCCCGCGGTACGGTTACAAACGCCACCGTCATTACCGTGCCCAGGGTTTCTTTGCAATGGTTGTGGTAAGTGATGATATCAGACAGGTTCATCTGCGGGGAAATACTGCCATCGGACAATGTCCTGTTGATGATATAATCGGTGTAACAGACCAGGAAATCATCTCCCAGTGCAGCTTTATCGCGCATGTGGTCGATGGCACTTCTCAAGTCGCCGCCTGTTCCCCATCCTGGAGCTACCAGGACATCGATTTTGAAATCCGGATTGGTATATTCGACTCTGAATCCAAGGGCATGAAACAGGTCAAGAATTTTATCAAGATGCTGCCTTCTTTTGTCAAGATAATTATCGAGCGTGGCAGCTATGGCTTTATTGCGCACCGCAATATAAAGCTCTTTAATCTCCGGTGCTCCGCCAAACCAGGAGAGCATATATTCCACAAGAGGTATGCCGCCAATTTGCTGAAATATTTTGGGGGTAAGATAGGTGAACGGGTAACATCGAGTGCCAGCACCGGCTGCCAGCAATATCGCTTTCAATCGGAACCTCCAACGTAATCGACGATAATTATAACCCACTGAACTCGCATAAGCAAGATAAAGTATTGACAGGGGGCGGAACGAAAGGCTATAATAATACTACAATTAGAGTGTTATGGAAAATAAAGTTACCATCAAAATACCGCGAGAACTTTATCGGAAGCTGAAAGTTATGATACGCGATACCGGGTTTTCCAGCGTATCTGAGTTTATCATTTTCGTTATGCGGAGCATCGCTTCCGGCGGTGAAATCGGCGGTGAAGATACGTTAACGGCGGACGAGATACGCGCGGTAAGAGAAAGACTGAAGAAACTGGGTTACTTGCAGGAGGAACGATGAAGCAGGAATATGAAAGCGGAGCAGTTAACTTACCGGCAGAGCTCTACAGGCGAGTAAAGGATAGGACTGCAGCCACTAATTTTGAGTCTGTCGATGAGTACGTCATTTTTGTGTTGTCTGAAGTGCTCAAAGAAGAAGGTGAGAGTGAAAAATTGGCCGTTGATAGTGAGCAGGAGAAAGAGGTTAAGAAAAGGTTGAAGGCACTTGGGTATCTGGACTGACATTTTCACTGGCGCGATATGGAAATAACACCGGCATTATTTACGGGAATTGCTTTCCTGTCGCTTTTTTGCGAATACCTTACCGCCTCTATTGGAATGGGATATGGTACCACACTGACCCCGCTATTGCTTGTCTTTGGTCTGTCACCATTGCAGGTGGTGCCGGCAGTTCTACTGGGGTAGTTTGTCGGTGGCGTGGTTGGTGGCCTTGCCCATCACTGGCTGGGTAATATCAGGTTAGATTTCAGGCAGGATGAGCAATTAATCAAAAAAAGACTGAGAGGACTGGGGTACTTACCCAAATCGCTGGATGCTAAAGTCGTTTTCATCCTCGCCGGGTTCGGGATTATCGGAGCACTGGTGGGTGTTTTTACCGCCGTAAATATCCCCACCATGGCGCTGATGACCTATATCGGCATCGTTGTCCTGGGCACCGGGGCCATCATTCTGCTACGGAGGAACTACCGAGGCCCCATTTCATGGAAGGGTTTAGCTGGGATTGGGCTATTAAGTTCATTTAATAAAGGAATCAGTGGCGGAGGGTATGGTCCGCTGGTTACCGGCGGGCAGATAATAAGCGGGCGGGAAACGAGAAGCTCGGTGGGGAGCACGACGGTAGCTGAAACTGCGGTCTGTTTCGTGGGCTTTTTGGGTTATATGCTGATAAAAGGCGATATTTTCTGGAGTCTAGCCGCTGCTACCAGCATTGGCTCAATTATTGCCAGTCCATTTGCCGCGTTAACCGTTCGTAAAATAAACTCGGCGAAGCTGAAAATAATCATCGGTTTTTCCACTGTAGCGCTTGGCACCTATATTTTACTAAAGACTTTCGTCTTTTGAAGGAGGATTTTATGCTGGACTTAAAAGACCTTGAGAACCGAAGCATTTACGTTGTCAGAGAGGCCTATGCTGAATTTAAGAAGCCGGCAGTTCTCTGGAGCATGGGAAAGGACAGCACCACCATGCTCTGGCTATGCCGCAAGGCTTTCTTTGGTAAAATTCCCTTCCCGGTGATTCACATTGACACCAATTATAAGTTCAAGCAGATGTACCAGTTCCGCGACAACCTTGCTCGGGAATGGGGATTTGAATTAGTGGTGGCGAAAAATGAGAAAGCACTCAAAGATGGGTGCTCACCCGAGCAGGGTAAATTTGAGTGTTGCACCAGATTGAAAACAGAAGCCCTGAAAAATTGTCTGGAAGAGTACGGCTTCGATGCACTCATTCTGGCGATTCGTCGGGATGAACACGGGATACGAGCCAAAGAGAGGTACTTCTCACCTCGAGATGAACAATTCAAATGGGACTACAAAGACCAGCCGCTGGAGATGTGGGACCAGTTCCAGGGACTTCTCAGCGCCGGCACTCACATGCGAATCCATCCCATATTGCACTGGCGTGAGCTTGATGTATGGGAATATACAAAGCAGGAAGAGATGCCGGTGAACCAGATGTACTTTGCCAAGAACGGACAACGATATCGCAGTCTGGGATGTGAACCCTGTACTCTGTCTATTGAGTCGAGCGCGGCCACCATAGATGAGGTTGTTGAAGAACTGAGGACAACCAGGGTCGCCGAGCGAGCGGGCCGGGCACAGGATAAGGAAAAGACGTTTACCATGCAGAAGCTTCGTGCGCTGGGCTATATGTAACCAGTAAAATCGCGAAGATGTAGCTATACGGAGGACAACGTGAATTTAAATGCGGTTATCGTCGGGCATGTGGACCATGGCAAGTCAACTCTTATCGGCAGACTGCTCTATGATTCGGAGACATTGCCAGAAGACAGGCTTGCTGAAATCCAGAGACTTCTTGAAGAGTACAAAAAGAGGTTTGAGTTCGCCTATTTCCTCGACTCCTTCGAGGAGGAATTAAAAGAAGAACGGACCATCGATACCACCAGGGTATTGTTCAGAGGAAAAGGAGGAAATTACTATACTATCGTCGATGTGCCCGGGCATAAGGAGTTTATCAAAAACATGCTCACCGGTGCCTGCCACGCTCAGGTTGCCGTTCTGGTCGTCTCAGCACCGGAAGGCGTACAAGAGCAGACCAGACGGCATGCGTTTCTCGTCCACATGCTCGGGGTAAAGAACATCATCGTTGTGGTCAATAAGATGGACCTCGAAACATACCAGCAGGCCGCCTTTGAGCGGGTGAAAACGGAGACATCCGCTCTTCTGTCCTCTCTCGGCTATTCACAGAACATATTTATCCCGATTTCAGCTATGGAGGGCGATAACGTTTATCTATCGTCAGAGCGCATGCCCTGGTATCAAGGGCCGTCACTGATTCAGGTACTCGATAGCACAGAACCTGAAGAAACCGGGGAAAAGCCACTCCGGTTCGTGGTTCAGGACGTCTATGGTGCGGATTCAGAAAGGGTTACCGTGGGGCGAGTAGAATCAGGCGCCTTGAAAACGGGAGATGAACTCGTCTTTCAGCCTTCCAATCTCAGAGGGAGAGTAAATAAGATAGTAATATTTCCGAAGGAAGTGGCTAAGGCAACATCCGGTGACAGTATTGGCATTCATGTGGACTGTGTACCGTCAAGAGGAGATGTTGCCGGACTGTACAGTAATCAGCCTGCAGCGGTCACCAGTTTTCTGGGCGAGGTGGCTTTGCTTGAGGGCACCCTCAATAAAGGCGACAAACTGGAAATGAAATGCGGGACAAAACGGGCCAGCTGCGAAGTTGCTGAGATACACCAGAGAATAAACTCCGAAACGGGCGAGGTAATCGGCAGGGATATAGACCGTATCGGGGAAAATGAGGCGGCAACCATTGTCTTCCGGAGCGAGCCGGTGGTGGTTGAACCGTTTTCTGAAATCCCAGAACTGGGCCGGTTTATAATTACCCGAGGGAAAAAGAACATCGGTGCCGGGGTCATTTTGGAGAACGGGTAACGTGATTTTCGTTTTGGGTATAGATGCCGCGACCTGGACAGTTATCAGACCAAACCTGAGTCAACTGCCTACATTCAAGAAACTAACCGAGCTGGGTCAGGCTAGGGAAATAGTTATAGAAGAGGAGGAGAAACTAGAATCGCAGTCTCTGTGGTGTGGTATGTTTTCCGGGAAGACGCTGGAAGAGCACCGCCATGACAGCTGGGTCGTTGGAGACAGACTGGCCAGAAGAGAGGATATAAAAGTAGATTTTATCTGGGACATTCTGGAGCGAGAGGGAAAGAAAGTCAGAGTACTGAACGTACCCTTCATTGTACCGCCTTATTCCTTTCGAGTTGACTTCAAGCCAGTAGGGTTCGGCCTGCCCACCAACGAAAAGGAATGGCAGGAAGAGTTAGAGAGAGTAAGCGAAAAAACCAGAGAGATGCTCGTCGAAAAGCCAGACCTGTTAATTGCGGTCTATACTCTTCTCGACCGCATCCAGCACTTTCACTGGGGTGAAGATTGTGTCCCTGCCTGGTACCGGAAGCTGGACGCGAAAATGGACGAGATTCTTTTTGACACCGGTTTCCTGGATAACAGGCAAAACAAACTTATTATTGTTTCTGACCATGGCATGTGTTCATTTGGGGAAGCCCGCATCCAGACCCTGCCGAAGAAGACAGAGTGGGGGGAATTGAAAGGCGACCACCATGAAAATGCCGTACTTATTACGGTGAACGTTGATTACCCAATCAAAAGCCCCCAGGACATATTCCGGGCAGTGAGAAAGGAATTTAAAGCTTCCAGCAGTTAACTTCGCAAACCTACTTCTATCGCTATCTCTAATGTAACTGTGTCCCTGATAACCTTGAGTGTCGTTGGCTCTCCAGGACTTAAGTGGTCTCCCAGATATGATGTCAGAGCCGCCACATTTTTGATTTCTGCGCCATCAATGGCGATGATGATATCATCATCCTGAACGTCAGCTACCTCAGCCGGACTATCGGGCACTATCTGGCTGACCAGCACCCCGTTGATGGATTCCAGGCCCATATCTTGCACCTGTTGCGGCGTTAAATCAGAAATACTGACGCCCAGCCACGGGTAATCAAAGTAGCCCCGGGTAATAATGGAATCGGCGACACGTCTTACCTTGTTCGAGGAAACAGCATAGTAAATACCGTCACCTTCTTCAGGCCCAACACGAGCAATGACCAGCCCAATAACATCTCCGACGGAGTCGAACAACGGCCCACCGGAATTACCGAAATTAACCGCAGCGTCAAACTGTATCAGATTTGACACCCAGCGACTTTGATTGTCGTATTCTATTTCGGTATACCGGTTCACCTGACTGACAATACCTGTGCTCAATGAGTCAGCCAGGTCAAAGGGACTCCCAATGGCAGCAACAGGGTCGCCAATTTTTATCTGGCTGGAATCGGACATCGCGGGCGGTGCAACACCGGGCGCACCATCAAGCTTTAAAACCGCCACATCGCTGAAAACGTTGGAGCCAACAAGGCTGGCGGCAAATACTCTCCCGTCTGAAATAATGACATATATTTCCTCCAGATCACCTATCACGTGATGCGCGGTCAGTACATGTCCTTCAGAGTCGTAGATAAAGCCGGAACCCACCGTTCTCTCTCCATTGCTGATTCTGATGACGGCCTGACTCACTTTCCGATACACGTCAGGAGCGTCTATAACGAACCCGGCCATCTCAGTCGCTTTGGTCAGTTCTCGTCCTATAGTATCAATCCTGTCCAGGTTTTCGCTCACTTCTTCTCCAAGAGCATCAATCAAAGCCAGATTATCTTCAACCTTACCTTCCAGGTCAGTTGCGTGAGCGATACTTTTATCTATATCAGCCCCCAGACTATCCAGCTCGGTTTGAAGCTCATTACTTAGCGAGGCTATTTCACCACTTATTGCTTCCGTCTGTGCTGCCTGAGCAGTCTGGAATGTGCTCAGCTCTTCTCTCATCAGATTCATCTGTTGATAGGACGTATAGGCGTAATAGCCGAATCCACCGGCAAGAATGAGCAGGAAAATCAATAGCCCGATAGTTATTTTGTTTGCCATCTAGACATGCCTCCTTGTTCCTGAGTCATGCGCTGGTGCTCTTTGAACATGCATTTATTCATCACGACGAGCAATCCCGCATCTCTGGCCTTAGCTGCAGCCTCTTCATTCACAATTCCTTCCTGCATCCACACCGCCCTGGCCCCGATTTTAATGGCCTCCTCAACAATGGGCATAACGTCTTCGGAGCGACGGAATATCTCCACCACATCCACTTTCTCCGGTATAGAACTCAGGTCAGGATAGCTTGTTCTGCCCAGTATCTCCTGGGCATTCGGGTTGACCGGAATGATATTGTAGCCCTGTTCTGCGAGGTATTTTGCTATCCCGTAGCTGGGCTTCTCTGGGTCGGAAGATAGCCCGACCACAGCTACGTTACGAAATTCCTTGAGTATTTTTTCTTCGATACGTATCCTAATCTTCTCCATAGAATAGCTGGTCGTAGAGGGTCTCCAGGCGTTTTTTATGCTTCAGCTCTTCATTTGTCAGATTGGCGCAAAGCTTTTTGGCCGCCTCTTCCCGCATCATGCCCATCATTTTGCGGTAGAAGTCCACCGATTCTTCCTCGCGTTTCATGGCAAAAATGAGCGTGTCCTGCAGGCCGGCGCCCTCTAGGGTATCACCGCCGGTCAGGTAATTGCTTATTTTGAGGTCGGCTATTTCATCCTGGTGCCACTGTTTTACCAGGCCTTTTTGCCTTAAGTCCTTCAGTTTATCGGCGTGCTTGGCTTCCTGCCGGGCAAGGTCTTTGAGGAGTTCTTTAGCGCCCGGGTCGTCGGTCTTTCGCTGCGCGGCCTCATACATGGCCTGTGAGGCGATCTCCTTATAGATGGCAGTATCCAGCACCTCGCTCAGTTCGTCAGGCATTCTTCACCCACCTTTTACAGAAGAGATAATAGCAAGCGATTATTTACTTTCTTCTTCCAGCAGGTCGTTGAACACGTCAATGTGGTAGAGTTCATTATCGCGGATGCGGAAGAGCAGTTTTTTCAGGTCGGCATCGTCGGTTTCTTTGCCCGCCTTATCATACGCCTCGGCTACTTCTTTTTCGATTTTGATATCGGCCTTGAGCATATCCGTCGGTCTGGTTGACTGGTCTACCTCGGTATGTTCAATTACAGGATTGCCGCCACCGCTTGTCAGTTCCTCCGCCAACCAGCCGAGGTGCTGCATTTCATTAATCGCCTGGTCCTGCAATTGCTCCTGCGCCTCCTCACTCTTGTTCATATAGGAGTGCAGGAGATACTGGAGGATAACCGTATATTCATGCTCGATGCCCCAGTTCAACGTTTTGGCGGTCTTATCCTGACGGTCGCCCCTGATATCCTCAGTTCCCCCACGCTTCGCTTTGTCCACGAAGTGGGCAAAGTTACCGTGATGTGCCTGTTCGTCGGAAAGGATACGCTGCAGCAGGCGCTTTATCTTTGGGTCGTCGATAAGACTGATATGTTCTTTATACTGCTTTACAGCTCCTTCTTCCAGGCTCACGTCGTTCTGCATCCAATCGGAAACCTGTGCGCCGCCCATGCGCATGGTACCTCTCTCCAGACTGGGCACACCGCCAAGCTCAACGATTACCTCCGCCAGCCAGTCGAGGTGACGCATCTCATCCCGGGAAATGGCCTCAATCTCGCAGGCCATCGCGCCTTCGCCTATGCCATAGGCGTGGTTCAGGTACTGTATGATGGCGCCGTGTTCATCCTGAAGGTCTTTGTTCAGCAGCTCAATGATTTTGCTTCTGTCCATAGCAGCCCTCCTAACAAAGATTAAATGTAGTTATTTGCCTTGTGTTTGGCGGCAATGGCGTCCGCCAGGTTGTCCAGTGCCTTGAGGTCGGACTCTCTTGGAAACCCTTTGCACATTACCGGTTCCAGTACTTCAACTTTAAGATTTGGAATCATGGCGCTCAGCTGCTCCACTGCCCGGCTTCCCCAGCCGTAGGAGCCAATGATGGATATAAATTTGATATTGGGCCGGAGGGCGTTGGCCAGAAAAGCGGCGTAGGCGACCTTAGGATGGGGACCGACGAGCGCGGTAGGCGTGCCAATGACCACGGTGGCAGCGTCAACCAGTGACATGGCCAGTTTACCTACGTCGGTGTCGCTCAAATCAAATTGCTTTACCGTAACCCCGCGCTGCACGAGTGCATCAACGAAGTGTGCAACCATTGTGCGGGTGCTGCCGTGCATGGAGATGTAAGGTAGAACAACAATGTTTTTCGGGTCATCAAACGCCCAGCTATGATATGCCCTGGTTATGAATTCAGGTCGGTTATGAAGAGGGCCGTGGCTGGGGGCAATGATGTCAACAGCATAGTTCTTCACCGTATCCAGGTTTTTCTGTAAACTGGTGCGGAACGGCATCATTATCTCGGCATAGTAACGTTTGGCCGCTTCATACAGTTGACCTTCATCAGTAACAAAAAGGTCGCTGGTCGCCAGGTGAGAGCCGAAGAAATCACAGGGGAACAGTATCTTTTCCTCTCTCAAATAGGTAAGCATGGTCTCCGGCCAGTGGACCCATGGGGCATGGATGAATTCCAGCGTCCTGTTGCCCAGGGATATCGTTTCCCTGTCCTCGACAGCTATGATTTGCTCCTCTGGAGCCAGCATCAAATCTACGAGCATACCCTGGCACTTAGGAGTACAAACAACCTTTGCTTCCGGATATCTAGTTAGCACTGCGGGCAGGGCACCGGAATGGTCCTGCTCAGCATGGTTGGTGATGATATAATCGATTCGGTCAATTCCAAGATGCTCCAGGTTATCCAGAAGAATATCCGGCATGGCAGCATCCACGGTATCGACCAAAGCCGTTTTCTCACTGCCTTTGATGAGATATGAGTTGTAGCTTGTCCCGTCGGGAAGAGGTATCAGAGC
>JAHJTL010000116.1 GCA_018829775.1 Chloroflexota bacterium
CATGATCAGCGGCTTTGAACAGGAATAACGGGAAAGAAGTAATTACACGTTGCTTTTGACATCCCTTTACCGCTTTCCCTCCTCCCATGGTGAATTGCCGAAAAATACCTTGGTATGCGGCCACGGTATCTCAATTCCCTCCGCATCAAATGCCTTTTTCACTCGATAACGCAGCTCACCCATAATATTCCACTGTTCCAGAGGCTTCACATCTCCCAGAATTTTGATGTCAATTCCAGAGTCGCCCAGTTTATTCACTCTCAGCACCTGAGGTGTGGTTCTGATACGCCACTTCCAGTTCGGGTCTTCCGCCAGTTCCTGGCCGACGCGGTTGATGACGCTGATAGCGTGGTCGAGGTCGGTGCCGTAGGAGACCGAGACATCTAGGTTGACGCGGGAGAAGTGTCTGGTGTAGTTGCTGGCGACCTTTATTTCTCCATTGGGAATGTGGTGTACAATGCCATCCAGGTCGCGGAGCACCGTCTTTCTCAGGGTTATATCCTCCACCAGACCGGCAATGTCGGCAATGCGGGCCACATCACCCACCCGGTACTGGTTTTCCAGCAGAATGAAAACGCCTGCGATTAGGTCCCGGATCATATACTGAGCACCAAAGCCAACCGCAATACCGGCAATACCAAAACCAGCCAGTATCGGCCCGATTGATACATTAAGTTCAGATAGAATCATGAAGAGGATAAGCAGAGTAATCAGTGCCTTCCCCAGCCCGATGAAGACGTACTGGATGGTATCCGCCCTTTTTTTCATTCCCTCCCGGCTCTCGCCCCGCTTAGGCTTGGCCATGGAACGCTGTATTATCGGAGGGAGATATCTCTTCAGGGCAAACCAGAGGACAAATCCCACCAGCAGGATGATGAGAATACGGGTGCCATGCTCCAGAAACCACGTCTGCATCATCTCCACCGTAATCACATTGTAAATGCCCTCTTCAGATAAGATTATGGCTATTCCTGTCATACCTATAAGCACCAGCGCGATGCCCTCCAAGGTCCAGAAAGTGATGTTTATCCACCTATGTATACCGGGTGTATGTTCTTCTGATACCAATCTTCCGATGCTGCCCTGGACACGGCCCTTAATAATGAGCAGAACAATGAGTGCAAATGCGGAGACAATAAAGAGCCACCAGCTGTTATTTGTAATCCATTCCCACATATCAGGTACCTCCACTGCAACAGGTAAACAAATTATACTACTTCTAAACTACACTTAATATAGCACACGCGCGTCACCTACCCGCCGTGTTATCTTCTTCCCGTCCAGGTGCTCCAGCAGAGCCTGGGCATACTTGCGACTGGTCTGGAACATGTCCCGCACCTCCGCCAGCGTTATCTGCCCCTGGCTTTTGATGCGAGAGGTCACCTTTTCCACCATTTCGTCATATACAGGCGCGGCAAAGACCACGTCACTGGCTACCTTCACTACCCGGTGCTGTTCCATGAGCAGATTGAGCAGGTCGGTCTCGGGAATGAGGTTGCTGGGCGGGGCGTAAGGGTTGTCCTTAAGCGAGCGGAGAAAGGCATCCGTCTTGGTCCGCTGGGCCTGGGTTAGCTTTATTTGATGCGCCAGCAACCGTACTGCTGCGCCCTCATCAGCGATTACATCCTGTGCCGCCATCTTCTGAAAAGCAGTGGCAGCGTATGTTCCCAGTTTCAGCCGACTCCCCAGCTCCACCTTCGGCATCCCCGGGCGAGTCGGGAACTTCTGGTGGTATTCCTGAAGAGCGTCTTTCGTTTTTTGGACCAGGCTTTCCCACCTTTTGACCGTTACCAGCAGGGAATGACCTTCTCGACCCAGGTCAACCACCTTCCCCTGCTCGGCAAGGGCACCAACCGCCGCCCTTACTTCATCGGCTTTCAGGTTTAGCTCGGACACCAGTACAGAGGTTTCCAGCGGCTGTTTTGTCTCCACGAGCGCCAGTACCATTTCTTCGGCAGTCCCCGTCTCCTTGGCTTCCAGGTTCTCAATAACATCGACACGAAAGCGGCGGAGCCGTTTCGTCTGCGCCTCGATGATTTTGCCACCACCGAGGGTTTCCATCGTAGAACGAACGATAAAGTGGTCGCCGTTGACCGCTGATATCGGCCGGTCAAGCATGACCTGTGCCCAGGTAGCCTGTCCCGCCTTGATTTCGTCTCCCTCCAGCAGGCGGAGTTTGGCCATCGCCTCCGCCGCCCCGGTATGGAAGCTGATGGTGGCACCGTGCTTTAAGGGTCGGTGCAGGTAGCCGAGCAGCCGCAGCTTCACGGTTATTAACGTGGTGGGAAGCAGCCATCCCGGTTTGGTCAGCACATCACCGCGCTGCAGCTGGGAAGTATTGATGCCCACCAGGTTTGCCGCCACCCGGCTCCCCGGGGTGGCAACCTCAATGCGCGTTTTATGTGACTGCAGCCCGCGCAATCTCGACTTCAACCCTGAAGGCAGTATCTCCACCTCCTGTCCCGCGGAAAGCGAGCCATCGATTAATGTTCCCGTAACTACGGTGCCTGACCCGGTCATGGTGAAGACACGGTCGATGGCCAGCCTGGGCCTGCCGAGGTCGCGCCGCGGCTCTGCGGAGCCCAGTAACTCATCAATCGTCGCCACCAGTTCCGGCAGGCCTTCTCCATTCAACGCTGATACGGCAACTGCCGGCGCCCCGGCCAGGGTGGTGGCACCGATAAGTTCTTCTATTTCCATACGGACCAGGCTCAGCAGTTCCTCATCAACCAGGTCCTTTTTGGTGATGACCACGATGCCGCTGCGTATCTCCAGCAGGTCGATAATCGCCAGATGTTCTCTGGTCTGCGGCATGACTCCCTCATTGGCGGCAACGATAAGCAGTGCCAGGTCAATGCCGCCCACGCCGGCGAGCATATTCCGGACGAACCGCTCGTGTCCGGGAACGTCGACGATGCCCACCTCGCGTCCGCTCGGCAGCTTCAGCCAGGCAAAACCGAGGTCTATAGTCATACCGCGCTCTTTTTCCTCGCGCAGCCGGTCCGGGTCGATTCCGGTTAACGCCTGCACCAGAACCGATTTGCCGTGGTCAATGTGGCCTGCCGTACCCAGAACGTACATCTCGTCCGCCTTTACTCACGAGGTGTGATATCAATCAGAAGTCAGGTTGCGGAGTGCTTTCAATACGATTTCATCCTCTTCGGGAAGCACCGAGCGCGGGTCAAGAAGAAGGATATCGTCGGCGATCCGCCCCACCACCGGCGTTTCCCAGGAGCGTAGTTTGCGAACAGCTCGCTGCGCCAGGTTGCGGTCTTTTCCATCTCCGATAGCGACCAGTTTCGTGGGCAGGGTCCCTCCCGGCAGGCTGCCGCCGCCGACCATCGTCTCGCCATCGATCACGCGTGCCATGCCGCCGAGTGCCTTTTCCCATTCCCCGGCCCGCTTCTCAATATCCGCCATTGGTGTGGCGACCATTCTCCACACCGGTATCTTGCTGGTTGCTTCACCCTTCAGGTAGTGAAGCAGCGTGACGGCCAGCCCGGCAAGCCGCACTTTGTCAATGCGCACTGCCCGGGCCAGCGGGTGTCTGCGCAGCTTTTCCATAAACTGCTTCCTGCCGACGATGATTCCCGCCTGCGGGCCTCCTACCAGCTTGTCGCCGGAGAAGAAGGCAAGCCCGACGCCGAGCTCTATGCTGCGCTGCACCATGGGCTCTAGAGCCAGCCCGAACGCGGTCGTATCCAGAAAACAGCCGCTGCCCAGGTCATCCAGGACGGGCAGACCATTCCTTTCCGCCAGCGCCATCAGGTCCTTGAGTTCCACTTCAGTGGTAAATCCTATAAGCCGGAAGTTGCTGGAATGAACCCGCATCAGGGCTGCCGTCCGCGGGCTGATTGCCTGTTCGTAATCGCTGATATACGTACAGTTGGTCGTCCCGACCTCCACCAGCCTGGCGCCGCTCTGCCGCATCACGTCGGGGATGCGAAAGCCGCCCCCGATTTCCACCGCCTGCCCCCGGGAGACGATTACCTCTTTCCTCTTCGCCAGTGCCGTCAGCCCCAGCAATACCCCTGACGCATTGTTGTTCACCACCAGCGCCGCTTCAGCCCCGGTGAGCTGGCATAGAAGCGATTCCACATGCACCTGCCGCGAGCCCCTTGTACCGCTCTCCAGATTGAACTCCAGATTGGAGTAACCTCTGGCTACGGTATCCATCGCCGCGGTTGCTTCCGGGCTCAGTGGGGCACGGCCCAGATTGGTATGCAGAATGACCCCGGTGGCATTGATAACTGGTCGCAGGCTGGGCATCTCCATTGTCTTCACCTGATTATATACCGCTTCCGCAATTCTGGACAGGGACGGAACCTTTTTCCCGGCGGCGACAGCTGTCCGCGCCTGCTCCAGGTGCTGCCGTACCATCTTTACCAGCAGGTCATGTGGGTATGTCTCCACGAGCGGTCTCAGCCGTTTGTCGGCCAGAACTCTGTCCACACTGGGTATTTTTCTGAACTCGCTTTCCACGCTCCATATTTTACACGATGGCGGTGGACACTTCTAGTATGAATTCACCCTGATACAGATTGACAGTGATTTCCAGGTGCTTTACTACCTTTAACTGTTTATTATTAATTGCTACAATGGACACGGCATAGCCCGAAATAACAGGATGGTCTTGCCTGAAAAAGGAGAGAGCCAAAATGTTGACTGAAGATGAACTGGCAAGGTATGACCGGCAGATTATGATAAAAGGCATCGGGAAAGATGGACAGGAGAAGCTGAAAAAGGCCAGGGTCTTCATTGCCGGTGCCGGCGGGCTTGGTTCCCCGATTTCAATCTATCTGGCTATTGCCGGAGTCGGCACCATAAGACTCGCCGACCATGATACCGTCGAGCTCAGCAACCTGAACCGGCAAATCCTTCACGGGAATGGAGACATAGGTGAAAGGAAAATAGACTCCGCCGTACAGAAGCTGAAAAACCTGAATAAAGATATAACTGTAGAAGCTATTGCCGAGATGATAACCGAGGAGAACGTTTCCCGGTTGGTCGATGATTGTGACCTTATCGTTGACGCTACGGACAACCTTCCCACCAGGTACGTATTGAACCGGGCAGCCATTGAAAAGAATATCCCCTTCTTCCACGGGGCGGTATACGGCTTTGAGGGCCGGGCGATGACGGTGATACCGGGCAGGACAGCCTGCCTGTGGTGTATCTATCAGGGACGCGTTACCGAGGGGAAATTTCCCGTAATTGGTGTGGCGCCGGCGGTTATCGGCTGCCTCCAGGCAACCGAGGTCATCAAATATCTCACCGGAATCGGGGAAATCCTGACCGACCAGTTATTGATGTATGATGGGCTCAATCTCGAGTTTACCAAACTGGAAGTGAAACGGGACCCGAATTGCCAGCACTGCGGTCATCTGAAGTAGGACGGAGGACGGAGATGGTGGGAAACGTAACCATCAGTGCTATCCTTGAATACGTTGCATTTTCACCGAGCCTGTGCTATATTAATTAAATTAGAAGAGAATAATAAACCGCTAGGGGTGCCTGAGGGCTGAGAGTCCTTCCGCGGAGGGACAACCCTGTGGACCTGACCTCGGTAATGCGAGCGTAGGGAAGCGGCAGTAGCTTGGACCAAGGGTCTTGAAGTAACCGCCGGAGCCCTTGGTTTTTGATTTGTGAGCGTATTGTATGTTTAAGATATTAAAGGAAGATATTCAGACCGTATTCGCCAAAGACCCGGCAGCAAGGAGCACCCTGGAGGTCCTTTCCTGCTATCCGGGCCTCCATGCCCTGTGGCTGCATCGGATAGCGCACTCTTTATGGCGGCACAAATTTCGCCTGCTGGCACGCCTCCTTTCTCACCTCGGCCGTTTTCTCACCGGCATTGAGATACACCCCGGGGCCACCATCGGCCGCCGGTTTTTCATCGACCATGGCGCCGGGGTCGTCATCGGGGAAACATCTGAGATCGGCGATGAGGTCCTGATATACCAGGGGGTAGTACTGGGCGGAACGACCACCGAGAAGAAAAAGCGCCACCCCACGGTGGGCAATAATGTGGTCATCGGCGCCGGGGCGATAGCGCTGGGTCCCATAACCATCGGCGATAACGCCCGTATCGGTTCCGGCTCGGTGGTCATCAAATCAGTCCCGCCCGGGGTTACCGTGGTAGGTGTTCCGGGGCGGTCGGTGGAAGATAGCCACAAGCCAATACCGGAACTGGAGCACGGGAAATTGCCGGACCCGATTGCCGAGGCCATCAGGCTGGTGCTGAGAGAGCAGGACAAGCTTGAGGAAAGGCTGAGTAAACTTGAGAAGCAAAGCGGCATCCGCGTTTCCGGTGATGAACTGGAGGAGATGAGAAAGCGGATGGAGCAGGAACTGGAAGAAAAAGAGGAGTAAGATGAGCAAGCGGCGCGTCATGTTTAGCTTCGGTGAGGAGCACATCCCAGAGCCAATCATCTATAATCTCGGGCAGCAGTATAACCTTGTTACCAATATCCTTCGCGCCAATATCTCGGAAGACGAAGGCTGGATTACGCTCGAACTGGATGGTAAGGAAGACGATATTGAACAGGGCATTGCCTGGGTCACCAGCAAGGGGATACGCGTTGACCCGGTAGATGGTGAAAGCGAGGAGCATTAGTATGAGGAGTATCTATCTTGACTATGCCGCCACCACGCCAACCCACCCGGACGTCGTTCAGGCGATGCTTCCCTACTTCACCCAGACTTTTGGCAACCCTTCCAGTATCTATGCCTGCGCGCAGGATGCCAAAGAAGCCATCGAGGCAGCAAGAGCCAGCCTAGCGGCGCTCATTGGCGCCAGCAATGAGGAAATCACCTTCACCAGCGGCGGTACCGAGGCCGATAACGCCGCGCTTAAAGGCGTGGCCTATGCCAGCAAGGATAGGGGAAATCATATCATCACCTCTGCCATTGAGCACCATGCCATTCTGGAAACATGCCACTTCCTGGAAACGCAGGGATTCGAGGTGACCATCCTGCCGGTGGACGAGCACGGTATGGTTGACCCCGAAGACGTCCGTCGCGCGATTACCAACAAAACAGTCATCGTTTCCATTATGCACGCCAACAACGAGATCGGCACCATTCAGCCAGTTGCCGAAATCGCCAGGATTACGCGGGAAGCTGGCATCTATCTGCATACCGATGCCGTGCAGACTGTCGGGCACATCCCGTTTAGCGTGGATGAACTCGGTGTTGACCTGCTCTCCATGTCCGCCCACAAGCTGTACGGTCCCAAGGGAGTGGGGGCTCTCTACATCAGAAAAGGCACCAAGGTTGTCTCCTTCATGCATGGCGGTGAGCAGGAATCCGGGCGGAGAGCCAGCACCCACAATGTTCCCGGCATCGTCGGCCTGGGAAAGGCGGCACAGATTGCGCAGCAGGAGTTGGCTGAAGAGGCGGAACGGGTAAGCCACTTCCGTGATAAATTAATCAAAGGTATTCTGGAGAACGTAGAGCATGCCCGACTCAATGGCCACCCGCAGGTCAGGCTGCCCAACAATGTCAACGTGAGCATTTCGTATGCTGAGGGTGAGTCAATGTGCCTTAAACTTGACCAGGAAGGCATCTGCTGTTCGACCGGTTCTGCCTGCACTTCCGCCGTCACCGAACCATCCCACGTCCTGCTGACACTGGGGCTGAATCCACTGCAGGCTCACAGTTCCCTGCGGTTCAGCCTGGGCAAGTGGACCACGGAGGAAGAAATCGACCGGGTGCTGGATGTATTGCCCCGTATTGTAGCCAAACTGAGAGCCATGTCTCCACTGTTGAAAAGCCGTCATTAACTCTTTCATAATTATTACTACGAAGGAGGAAACATGCTACCGGAAATAGGCAAAGTAGACAAAGCAACGTTTGACCGGGTCATCTTCCCCCATCTTGGCAAAGCCGACCGCTCGGTGTTGATCGGACCCAAGCACGGCGTTGACGCCGCCGTTGTCGAGTTACCGGGCGGCGAGGTCATGGTGGTTGCTGAAGACCCGACCTTTGGCTTGCCAGTGCTCATGCCACACTTCGGCTGGGCAATCGTGCATATCTGCGCCAGCGATGTCGCCGTGCTCGGCATACCGCCCAGGTACATGACCATCTGCCTGATGCTGCCCCCGGGCACCGAGGACAAGGTGCTGGAAGATATCTGGATGGATACCCACCGGGAATGCGAAAAGCTGGGCATCGCCATCATCGGCGGTCACACCGGCATATACCCCGGCATAGGCTACCCGCTGAATGGCGGCTGCACCATGTTTGGCATCGGGAAAAAAGAGCAGCTTACCCCTCCGTCCAATGCCAGGGTTGGCGACCG
>JAHJTL010000117.1 GCA_018829775.1 Chloroflexota bacterium
CGGGAAGTCGCCATGGCTCTCAACATAGGTGGTTACAGGACTACCGGGACCCACGGCTCCAGGCCTTTTTCTAAGGATACCGTTAAAGATATGGTCACGAACCGGTTCTATATTGCCTATATCCCAGACGGTAATGGCGGGTGGCTCAAAGGTAAACATGAACCTTTCGTAAGCTCGGAACTATTTGAGAGAGTGCAAGACGAGAGGGCGAAGAGACGAACCAATATGAACAACAGGATAAGGACCGAAGCGACAACATATAGTTTGTCAGGGATTATTTGGTGTAGGCCTTGTAAGTCTAAGATACACATTCACCGGAACCGTCAAGGTAAGCCACGGGTCTATTGTGGCAGTAGGGCCGGAGGTCTTGGTTGTACGAGCAAGGGCACATTTCTTGAAGTGTACGAAGCTCAGATCCAGTGGTACCTGGAAAACTTTATTATACCGGAGGATTACAGGGAGAAGATTCTTGAAGCTCACAGGAAACTGGAAAAAGCCTATGGCGACACTGACGGGCAAAGAGCGAGGTTGGAAGCAGCCTTGGAAAGGCTAGGGGACCGGTATAATTGGGGGCATATCGCGAAGGAGAGATACCTGGCAGAATACGATGAAATCCAGAAGCAACTGAGGCAGTTCGTCCCGGAAGAAGACAAGGTTAAGAATCTTGATAAGTTTGCCCATTTCCTGGCGCACATCGCAGAGGCCTGGAAGGAGGGAACCCAGGAGCAGCGCAATAAGATGGCAAATGTGCTGTTTCAGGAAGTCTGGATAGAGGATAACAGGGTTGTAGCTGTCAAGCCGCGGGAGGAACTGAAACCCCTCTTCCAGCTATCGTATGAAGAGCATCTTGAAAAGTCTAACTGGCGACCCCGGCGGGATTTGAACCCGCGATCTCCACCGTGACAGGGTGGCATGTTAGACCGCTACACCACGGGGCCGTTGAACTTATCTTTACGAGGAAGATACAGATTTTTATTCCCTGTACTTAACTAGAGTGTAACAAAGGTGGTATACTGTGTCAAGCTGGCAAACTAGGCGGTGACAGGTGGTGGAGAACTGGCTGGAATACCTAGTTTGATAAAGCATTGTCGGTATCTGCCGTTTGTGGTATAATGTTCGAGAAAATTTTTTAGGTTGGAAAATGGCGACAAAGAAGAGTAGTAAAAAAGAAGAGGTAAAAACAGAAGAGAGACAGTTACGGGACTACGAACTGGTATTAGTGGTCAGCCCTGAAGGGGCAGAGGATGCCCTTGAGGCTGCGGTCAACAATGTAAACCAGTTTATTACCGGTAAAGGTGGCGTCATATCCGAGGAAGAACGGTGGGGTAAGCGAAAGCTGGCCTATCCAATTAATCGCCATCTGGAGGGCAATTACGTGCTAACGCGATGTAAAATGAGGCCCACTTGGGCTAAGGAGTTGGACGCAAACCTGAATATATCGGAGGAAATTCTACGGCACCTGTTGTTAAAGGTCGGTAGTTAAACTGGGGGGTTACCCTGACATCTCTGCAGAAGAGCAGGGATGAAAGGAGTGTCGGAGCCATGCCGAGTCTGAACAAAGTGACCATAATAGGGAATGTCGGTGGGGAACCGGAGATGCGGTTTACACCAAATGGAAAGCCCGTAACCTCGTTTGGTGTGGCCACCAACTGGGTATCGACGACTCCAGAGGGAGAGCGCAGACAGGAAACGGAGTGGTTCAACGTGGTGACCTGGAACAAGCTTGCCGAACAGTGCAACCAGTTCCTGGCCAAGGGCCGGTTGGTTTATGCTGAAGGCAGGCTACACACTCGTTCCTGGGAAGGACAGGACGGGCAGCAGCATTCCAGGGCAGAGATAATTGCCAATAAGGTGATATTCCTTGACCGTAGAGGGGTATCGCCACTACCTGAGGAAAAGCCGGAGGAAGGTGCTGGTGCTGGTGGCAAGGTAGAGGAAAGCGATGCCGCGGAACTGGAACCGGACGATATTCCATTTTAGATAAATGCAGTTGAAAGGGTTGTGAATGGCAGAAACGAGGGAAGCGCCTAGAAGCAGGAAGTGGACCAAACCAAGGTATGTACCCAAGCGCAAGGTATGTGCGTTCTGTGCGGACAAGACGCAGGTCATGGATTACAGGAAACCCGAGAAATTACTTTTTTTCATTACCGAGAGGGGAAAGATTGCGCCACGTCGTAAAAGCGGTACCTGTGCCAAGCATCAACGCATGCTGGCGAGGGAGATAAAGAGGGCTCGTCACCTGGCCCTATTGCCCCACGCACCGGTTCATATTCATGAGCTGGAAATGTCCCGTTGATTGGTGACGACGATAGATAACGATATTTCCGCTTGATTTCCCAGAATTAAAAAGGGACAAATTGGTATATTTATTAACGGTGAGTTGAAGTGCCAAAAAGGACGTATCAACCAAAGAGGATTCCGCGGAAGCGAGAGCACGGTTTCCGAGCGCGGGCAAGCACAAGGAGTGGACGCGCCGTTTTAAAAGCAAGACGACTGAAAGGACGTAAGAGATTAACGGTCGTGTAATGCTTGGCTAGCCAGTCATGTAAGGGGGGCGTGTGAAGTGAGGGGCAAGCAGTATCTGACGAAACCAGCGCAGTATGCGCTGGTCTACAATAAAGGCGATTCATGGACCAATAATTTGCTGGTGATGAAGACACTATCTAACGAACTTGCATCGTCCAGATACGGTTTTTCGGTTGGCCGCCGAGTAGGCAAGGCAGTGGTGAGAAATAGAGTGAAACGCTTGCTCCGTGAAATCCTGCGGTCGGCCTCTCTGCAAGCTGGATGGGATATCGTCTTCATTGCTCGCTCATATACGGCGGGTGTTGATTACGCTGGACTCGAAGTAGCCGTTAAGGATTTGCTGTCTCGGGCCGGTTTGCTGGTTGAAAATTATGAAAAAGTTAGCCTTAGGTCTAATTAGGCTTTATCAGATGACCCTATCTCAGGTCACGTTGCATTCCTGCCGATTTGCCCCTACCTGTTCTCAATACACATTTGAGGCTATTACCAGACACGGCCTGGTGAAGGGTATCTGGCTGGGAGCAAGACGTCTCTGTCGCTGTCATCCCCTGCATGAAGGGGGATATGACCCGATACCATGAGTAAAGAGGACGTTGATTCTCCATGTACAGGAAACAAGACGAGGAATAGGAAATAGTTGTTTAAGAAACGAACGATAAGTAAGGTGTTGCTTCTGGCAGTAATGCTCCTTATACTGGCCAGCGGGTTGGCTGTCCCCAGCTGCCAGCCGGCCAAAGGTATACCAAGGGGGTGGTCAGGGATTTACGTTGGCGATGACGCTCTCTTTCTGGGTTCAATGGAAGGCAAGCTGGTCGCCATCGATAAGTCCACCCAGCAGCGCCTCTGGCCGGATGTCCCGTTTAAACAGAAGCAGTCAAGCGGCTTTGGCTGTGGCCAGGGAGACCAGGCGGTGGCCATATACGGAACACCCGCGGTGGCGACGGAATTGGTCTACATTACCGGCTATAACGGCAAAATGTATGCCATAAACGTGGAGACCGGCGCGCTGCGCTGGGTGTATCCAAGGGAAGATGAACTCGACCCGATTGTTGGCGGCCCTGTGGCGGCAGGGGATAAAGTATATTTCGGCGGCTCTGATGGCAAGTTATATGCTCTCGATGCTGCAACCGGAGATGAACTCTGGATATTTGAAAAATCCGAAGGGAAGATATGGGGAACACCGGCGGTAAACGGTGAAACCCTGTATATCGGCTCATTTGATAAGAAGCTGTATGCGGTGAATGTGGCCGACGGCACCCTGAAGTGGCAGTTTGAAACGGAGGGGGCGATTGTCAGCACTCCACTGGTGTATGATGACATGGTTTATTTCGGTTCTTTCGACCGGCATCTGTATGCCCTGAGTGAGGCCGACGGCAGTCTGCGCTGGAAATACCAGGCCGATAACTGGTTCTGGTCACGTCCCCTGGCTGATAACGGTGTCATCTATGCCGGTTCGGTTGATGGAACAGTACATGCATTGACGGCTGATAAAGGTGAAAAAGTCGCCGTCTTTGACCTGGAAAGCCCGGTTAGTTCCTCGCCGGTTCTGGCCGATGGTAATGTAATTGTGGCGGTGGAGGCAGGCCAGGTGTACTCGTTAAATGTCAGTCCCAGGCAGAAAGAACAGCTGGTAAACCTGGAGGAAGAGATTTACGCGCCTCTGGCAACTGGCGATGGAGTTGTCTATATTCACAGCGCCGATGATACACTTCACGCAATGGATGCCGTGTCCGGAACAATACTGTGGATGATTAAATTGGAGAGCGAGTGAGGTAAGTTATCTTGGTTGGTGAAATCTGGGATTTAATCATACTGTCACCGATGATAAATGTCCTTATCGTCGTTTCTGGCGCTCTGTTCAATAATTTTGGCCTGTCAATAATAGCGCTGACCATTATTGTGCGGGGGATAACGATGCCGCTTACCCTCAAGCAAACCAGGTCAACCAAGGCGCTGCAGGAGCTGCAGCCGAAGATGTCCGAGCTGCAGCAGAAATTCGGCAAGGACAAGCAGAAGCTGGCACAGGAGCAGATGCGGCTTTATAAAGAGTCCGGCGTCAATCCCGCCGGCTGTCTGCTGCCCATGCTGGTCCAGCTGCCGGTCTGGATAGCGCTCTTCCAGTCGATAATCCGTGTTCTGGCGGTCGTACCGGAGGATTTCCTGAAGCTTTCCGGGCATCTATACTCTGCATGGCCGCAGGTCTTTTCTCTGGTGCCGCTCAACAGCAAATTCCTCTGGCTGGACCTGGCAGTACCGGACAGGTTCCTGATGCTGCCGATTCTGGTGGGCGGTACGATGTGGCTGTCGCAGAAAATGGTTACGCCGAGAACGGGCGACCCCAAGCAGCAGGCGCAGAGCACGATGATGTTGTGGGTGATGCCACTGATGTTCGCCTTCATCACCATGCAGTTCCCGAGTGGACTGGCACTCTACTGGGTGGTTTCCAATGTCATCCAGATCGGCATGCAGTACTTCATTACGGGTGGGTGGGGTGGATTATCCTCTCAGGCAGCCAAACCGGCGGGACGGGATAAAAGGTATCTGACGCGTATTACCATGGCGGAGGAAAAGGTGGGCGACTACACGGCAACTGATTCCGATATTGGAGCGGACGTTGGTGCTGACATCGCTGTGGCTGATATGGCACCGAAAGAAGGTACGGCGTCCGCCAAGTATCAACCGGGCCTGAGGGCAATGAAACGACATCCGAAGAAGAGCAAACGCCCCAAGCGAAGGTAATTAATGTAGGGTAATAGCTACAGATGAACGAGAACGAATCTGAAATTACTGAGGCAGCACGGGACATCCTGGAGACCTTGCTTGACCTGATGGATATTCCGGCTTCGGTGAATCCGGTACACGGGGCGCTGGTGGAAAGCACAGCCGAAGCACCAAGCTCCATAACTCTCAATGTAGAAGGTGATGACCTGGGAATCCTGATAGGGAGGAGGGGACAGACCCTCTCCTGCCTCCAGTATCTGGTGAGGATTATCATCGGTCAACAGAAGAAGGTATGGTTGCCGATTGTCATCGATGTTGAAGGCTACAAGCAACGTCGCTGCAACGCGCTTCAGACTATGGCCTTGAGGATTGCGGAGCAGGTAACGCAGAGGAAAGAACGATTTGCCCTGGAACCAATGCCTGCCTTTGACCGTCGAATCATCCATCTGGTGCTTTTTGACCATCCGGACGTGACCACGGAGAGCAGTGGAGAGGGTGAAGAACGGCGGGTGGTCATCATACCGAAAGAGCTGCCATCTAATTGACTTGCCTTCTGGACTGTGCTAACCTTTAGCCATAAAGGCTTTGACGGAGAAGAGTAGGGGAGATTACGGGCACCCAGCGAGTCTGGTGCAGTGGAAGCAGATGTGAACGCCTTCCTGAAAATCCCTCCTGAGCTGCCAACCGAACGGTCGTCAGGTGAATATTGACGCTCAGTAGACTTGGCCGGTGGCGTCAGCCGTTATCCGCGACGAGGGCATCAGAGGGTGCTTTTAAAGAGTGCCCCGAGCAATCGGGGAAATAGGGTGGTACCGCGGGTCGAAAATTCCCGTCCCTTAGGGACGGGTTTAGTATTTTATGGGGGTAAGAATATGTTCCGTCCGGTGAGCAGTAAGCTCGACCTGCCGCAGCTTGAGGAAAGGGTCCTCCACTGGTGGAAGGAAAATAAAATCTTTGAGCAGAGTGTGGAGAACCGGAAGGGCGGTCCGCGCTTCACTCTCTATGAAGGTCCGCCAACGGCCAACGGCAGTCCCGGAATTCACCACGTTCTTTCCCGCATTTTTAAAGATATCATCCCACGTCACAGGGCAATGAAAGGCTACTACACACCGCGCATTGGCGGCTGGGATACACACGGCCTTCCCGTGGAACTGGAAGTGGAAAGGGAGCTCGGCATTTCCAGCAAGACACAGATTGAGGAATACGGCATTGATAAATTCAACGCTCGCTGCCGGGAGAGCGTTTTCCGATACCTGAAAGACTGGAACGCGCTGACCGAGCGCATCGCCTACTGGTGTGACCTTGAGCACCCCTACGTCACCATGGAGAACGACTACATAGAGACCGCCTGGTGGGCGATAAAGCAGATGTGGGACAAAGGTCTGGTCTACCTGGGTTACAAGACGGCAGCTCATTGCCCTCGTTGTGGCACGTCATTAAGCTCGCATGAGGTGGCTCTTGGCTATGAAGAGGACACCGAAGACCCGTCAGCGTATATAAAGTTTAAGGTCGTTCCTTCGCCAATATCAGAATCTGAGGAGCAAAAGAGACTTTATGAACTCTCGCGAGATAAACCAACCTATTTACTTGCGTGGACAACCACGCCGTGGACTTTGCCGGGCAATACTGCCTTGGCGGTAGATGATGATGCTGACTATGTTGTAGTGGCGGTAAACGACGAGTATATAGTTTTGGCTTTGGCTCGACTGGAGCCAGTGGGGCTTGGTGATTGTGAAGTACTGGTAAGATTAAAGGGAAGCGATTTAGCCACCATAACTGGAGTAAATTATGAGCCGCTTTATAATCCTCACAAATTTAATGTAGAACGGAGGCGTTTAGAGTTCGTTAATGAAGCTGGCGTATCAGGAGCACCGCGGTTAAAATTACAGGAGCCGAAAGAAAACTTAACCTATAAAGTAATCGCTGCTGATTTCGTGTCACTGGATGAGGGAACTGGAATCGTACATATGGCCCCTGCTTTTGGTGAGGTTGACTTTGAAGTTGGAATGCATCCTGATTATTGCCTAGATTTTGTCCAGCCGGTAGATTTGCAGGGCAATATAACCGGGAATTATTCGTTTTCCGGCAAGTTTGTTAAAGATGCTGACCCACTGGTGATAAAGGAGCTGAAAGAGAAGGGATTGCTTTACCGCAGTGAGACCATCCGGCATACCTATCCCTTCTGCTGGCGTTGCAGTACACCCCTCCTCTACTACGTCAAAGAGAGTTGGTATATCAAAACCACCGCGGTGAAAGACCGCCTCATTTCCGGCAATGACGAGATAAACTGGTATCCCGAGCATATCAAGTACGGTCGCTTTGGCGACTGGCTGGAGAACAATGTCGACTGGGCATTCTCCCGCGAGCGCTACTGGGGCACGCCGCTGCCCATCTGGCGCTGTGAATCATGCGATTATCGGGAGTGTGTTGGCGGCGTTGATGATTTGAAAGGAAAATCCGGTTTCGGCGGCCTGAAAGAGCCGCTAGACCTGCACCGCCCTTACGTTGATGAGATGACCTATGACTGCCCGCAGTGCGGTGCTACCATGCGGCGCGTGCCCGAGGTCATAGACTGCTGGTTTGATTCCGGCGCGATGCCGGTGGCCCAGGTACACTACCCGTTTGAGAATGAGACGCTGCTCGAGGACGGGCGCTTCCCGGCGGACTACATCTGCGAGGCGGTTGACCAGACGCGAGGCTGGTTCTACAGCCTGCATGCCATCTCCACCTTGCTGTTCAATCGACCCTGCTTCCTGAACTGCATCTGTCTGGGGCATATCCTGGATGCCAAGGGAGAGAAGATGAGCAAAGCCAAGGGCAATGTCATTGAGCCGTCCGCGGTGATTGATAAGTATGGTGCGGATGCCCTCCGCTGGTATTTCTTCACCTCCTCGCCGCCCGGAAATGTGCGCCGTTTCAGCGCCGATATGGTGTCGGAGGTTACCCGTCGCTTTCTCCTGACCCTGTGGAACACCTATTCCTTCTTTATCAATTATGCCAACATCGACCGGTTCACGCCGGGTGCAGAAGGAATCCTCTCCCATTCCGAGCTTGACCACTGGATTATCTCCGAGCTTAACCAGCTTGTGGCGGATGTTGACAACGGGCTGGAACACTACGACCCCAACGGGGCGGGGAGAAAGATAGAGGGCTTTGTTGATGACCTTTCGAACTGGTACGTGCGGCGGAGTCGAAGGCGTTTCTGGAAGAGCGAGAGCGACGCTGATAAACTGGCTGCCTACACGACGCTCTACCAGTGCCTGGTGACGCTGTCCAAACTGCTTGCCCCGTTCATACCCTTTGTCGCCGAGGAGATGTACCGGAATTTAGTGTGCTCAGTGTTTCCGGACCAGCCGGAAAGCGTGCACCTGGCCGATTTCCCAGTGACAGATATGGATAAAATTGACAAGCACCTGGCCGCTGATATTCGTCTCATTATGCGGGTATCCAGCCTGGGCCGGGCCGCCCGCAGCGAGGCCGGAATCAAGGTGCGCCAGCCACTGTCCCGGCTCCTGGTCAAGGTTGCCTCCGAGCGACATAAGCGGGCGCTCAAGCACCTCGCCCCACAGGTTCTGGAAGAGGTCAACGTGAAAGCGCTCGACGTGGTTGATGATATGCCGGTGACGAAGCATAAAGATTGGCCTCTCGCCTCCGAAGGTGACTTGATGGTAATGCTGGATACCGATATTACACCGGAGCTGGCGGCAGAAGGGATGGCGCGGGAAATCGTGCGCCGTCTGCAGATGATGCGACGCTCCGCTGGCTTTGAGATAGCCGACCACATCGCCACCTACTATCAGGGGGATGAGTATATAAAGCGCGTGATGGCCGATTCTGCCGATTACATCAAGCAGGAAACACTTTCCGAACAGCTTGTAGACAGTGCTCCAGGAGAAGGAGCTTATGCGGAGAGCTTTAAACTGGAGGGCCACGAGCTACTTATCGGAGTCAAAAAGCTGAATTAGCGCGGTGGGCTCTCGATTGGTATCACTTCCGTAGTATATTCAGACTGGTCACGCCAGTAAGTTACGGGTACTGCCTGTCCGATTTCAGACAGGTGAATCGCCCTTATCATATCTTCTGCAGTGGCGATTTCTTCATCAGCAAAGCGGGTAATCACATCTCCGGGTTTAAGTCCGGCTTTATCGGCAGGGCTGCCCTGAACCACCTGGGTTATCAGGACGCCGCTTTCTACTCCCAGCTCATACCTGGCGACGGCAAACTGGCCCACGGTGTAAAGCACAATCCCCAGCCACGGGCGAATAACGTAGCCATTGGTTACCAGTTCCTCGATGATGGGAATGGCCGTTTCCGTGCTGATAGCGTAGCCCATGCCTTCAACGCCAACGGTGGCGATTTTGGCGCTGGTGATGCCAATTACCTCTCCGGCGAGGTTAACCAGCGGTCCGCCGCTATTGCCGGGATTGATGGCAGCCGTTGTCTCGATGAGGTCGTACAGGGTCTGCCCCGGTGCCACCTGTATAGAAACATCCTGACGACTGATTATGCCTTCGGTGGCCCGTATCCCCTGGCCCAGCGCGTTGCCGATGGCAACCACCCACTCCCCAACCCGCAATGCGTTGGAATCGCCAACTGCTACCGCGGGCAGGTTCTGGGCATCGATTTGGATGATGGCCAGGTCATTCAGGCTATCGGTGAAGACGGCGCTCTGGTCAACGGTATAAGTGCTGCCATCGTACATGGTAACCGTGATGCTGCTGGCACCTTCAACCACGTGGTTGTTGGTCACAATTATACCGTCCTCGTCCAGAATCCACCCTGAGCCGGCCCCCTGCTGGGTAAAAGGCCGATTGAAAAAATCAAAGGAAACTACTTCGGTGGTGATAGCGACAACCGATGGTTTCACCTTGGTAACGACATCGGCGATGTTGGGTAGTGCCAGGGAAGCGTTTTCCGATGGTGTGGTAGGCGGCGGTGTCCAGGTGGGGTTTATCGGTTCGGGTGGCTGTGCCGGTGCCGGGGCTGGTGGCGGGCTTGGCGCCGGTACTGGCGTTATTTCCACCTGGGGTATGGCACACCCGACGCTCAATACCAGTACCAAGATGGTAATTAAAAGCGTTAGTATAAAGTTGGCTTTTCTTCGTCCCATTATAATTAAAATTGTAACACAGTCAAAAAAACGGGACAACTGGGGGGCTGGGTCAACCCAGCCCCCCAGTTTAAAGAATCTAGGCAGATACCTTGGGCAGGTGCTTCAGCGCCTCCTTCACCTTTTCCTCAGGGTACGCGTAGTCCTGCATCCTGCCGGAAAGGTACTCATCGTAGGCAGCCAGGTCAAAGTGCCCGTGACCGCTGTGCGCAATCAGGATGGTTTTTGCTTCCCCTGACTCCTTGCATTTCAGGGCTTCGTCTATAGCAACCCTGAGGTCATGGCAAGGTTCCGGTCCGGTGATGATGCCTTCGGTACGGGCAAACTGCACGCCAGCCTCAAAGACGGCCTTTTGATGCTCGGCTCTAGCCTCGATTAAGCCCAGTTTGTAAAGGTGGCTGACGATGGGGGCCATGCCGTGATAGCGCAGTCCCCCAGCGTGCACTGGAGGTGGCACAAAGGTATGTCCCAGAGTGTACATCTTCAGTATGGGAGCCATGCCCGCGGTATCCCCGTAGTCCCAGGTATAGGGCCCCTTGGTCAGGGTGGGGCAGGCTTCAGGCTCAACGCAGATAATGCGCAGGTCCGGCTTCTTGCCGCTGAACTTGTCCCGAATCCAGGGCAGGAACTGTCCGGCGAAATTGGAGCCGCCTCCGACACAGCCGACGATGATATCCGGATAGGCATCGGCCATCTCCATTTGCAACCGTGTTTCTTCGCCGATGATGGTCTGGTGAAGCAGGACATGGTTGACGACACTGCCGATGGAATAATTGGTGTCATCGTGGGTGGCGGCATCCTCTATGGCTTCGCTGATGGCGATTCCCAGGCTACCGGGAGAATCGGGATTCTCGGCCAGTATATCACGCCCGGCTTTGGTATCCTGGCTGGGACTGGGCACGCACTTGGCTCCCCAGGTCTCCATCAGGATACGGCGGTAGGGCTTCTGGTCGTAGCTTACCTTGACCATGTAAACCTTACATTCAATGCCGAAGAACGCGCAGCCCATCGCCAGGGCGCTGCCCCATTGTCCGGCACCGGTCTCCGTGGTCAGCCGTTTAACGCCTTCCTTCATGTTATAGTAGGCCTGAGCGACGGCGGTATTCGGCTTGTGGCTGCCCGCCTGACTGGTCCCTTCGTATTTGAAGAAAATTTTGGCCGGCGTATCCAGAGCTTTCTCCAGTCGGTGCGCCCGGTGCAGGTGGGTTGGCCTCCAGGTACGGTATATAGCCTGTACCTCCTCCGGGATTTCAATGTAGCGCTCCGGGCTGAACTCCTGCATGATTATGCCCATAGGGAAGATTGGAGCCAGGTCGTCAGGGGTTACCGGTTTGCCTGTGCCGGGATGAAGCTCGGGTGGCAATGGCTCTGGTAAATCGGGGAGCACGTTGTACCATTTCGTTGGCATGTCTTTTTCATCGAGCATAAATTTGGTTCTCTCCATTGTTTTCTCCTTTCTTATATATTTTGTGACGTTTTTGCCTGTTAAATCGTTATTTGGCCCCGGAGGGCCACCTCCAAGACATCGTTGCCATGGCAATTACCCCCTTTTATGCTATCAGGTAATAAAAAAGCCCCCACCCTGGAAGGGGCGGGGGCTGCTTCCGCGGTGCCACCCTTCTTCGGTCAAGGATTATAAGAAATGTGCGACCATCTCACTCAGGTACAGCCCTTCCTGGAAGGGCGATACCCCGGGATACGATAACGCTTCCCCTGCGTCAAGGCCTACTCACGATTACCGCTTTCGGTTTGCGGCTCCCAGGTCCATTCCGCTCCGGCGCTGGCATCGGCTCTCAGCTTACCCGACTCTCTGCGCCCCGCTCTGGAACCTACTAGTCCTGTTCACAGCCTTTGCGTGATTATTTTTGGTAAGTTTAACAGCAGGCTGTACGTTTGTCAAGTACCCACATCCGATATTGCTGCCTCTTAAGCTGTATGCTATACTGTTAAACGACATATTTAATTCCAGACGGGAAAAGGGGGGGAAATTTGCCGGATACGACGACCATTAAGCAACTGCTGGAAGCGGGTGCTCACTTCGGGCATCAGACGGGGCGGTGGCATCCCCGTATGAAGAACTACATCTTTACCAAGCGCAATGGTATTCACATCATTGACCTGGAAAAGACGGCAAGCATGCTGGACAAGGCCTGTGAGTATGTCCGGGAACTGGCTGCTGGAGGCAGCACTATCCTGTTTGTCGGCACCAAGAAGCAGGCTCAGGAGTCAATTGTGGAGGAGGCGCAGCGCTGCAGAATGCCGTACATAGACCAGCGCTGGCTGGGCGGGATGTTGACCAACTTCACCACCATACAGGCACGCATCGACCACCTGGTACGCCTTGAAGACCAGCAGTCCAGAGGAGAGTTCGGTCGCCTTACCAAAAAAGAAATCATGAAAATCAATGAGGAAATCGACAAACTCAACAAGCAGATGGGCGGTATCAAGGAAATGACCAGCCTGCCCAGCGCGCTTTTTATTGTTGACCCGACCAAAGAAGATATCGCGCTCGCTGAGGCCAAAAGAATGGGAATACCGGTGGTGGGCATTGTGGACACCAATTGTAACCCCGACACGATAGACCATCCGATACCGGCGAATGATGACGCGATTCGTGCCATAAAGCTGATATGCGTCAAGATTGCTGATGCCGTTCTGGAGGGCAAAGCTGGTATTGCTGAAATATCAATGGAGGCAGCGGAGCTGGAGGGGGCAGAGGAAGCCGAAGCACTGGAGACGATGGAGCCGCTTATCTTCACTCCGGAAGAGGAATAAGGAGGACGGCTTTTGGAAATATCGATAGACAGGATTAAGGAGTTGCGGAACCAGTGTGGTGCTGGAATTATGGAGTGCCGGAATGCTCTGCGTGAAGGGGAAGGAGACCTGGAAAAGGCACTCCAGATTTTAAAAGAAAGAGGACTGCTCAAAGCAGAGAAAAAAGCCAGCCGTACCACCGCGCAGGGGTTAATTGAAGGCTATATCCACACCGGGGGTCAGATCGGAGCACTGGTTGAAGTGAACTGTGAGACCGACTTCGTGGCACGCACCGATGAATTCAAAGAACTGGCGCATGACCTGGCCATGCAGGTCGCGGCACTCTCACCGCAGTATATATCGGAGGAAGAGCTCCCCGAGGGAGCAGATATTGAGCCTCAGGCTGTCTGCCTGCTGCAGCAGCCGTACATCAGAGACCCCGGAAGGATAGTCCGTGATGTAATCGTTGAAGTCATTGCCAAGGTAGGTGAAAATATCAGGGTAAGCCGCTTTACCAGGTTTGAATTAGGCGTGAGGGACGAGGAGAATGGCTGAGACCAAGTACAAACGAGTACTCCTCAAGCTCAGTGGTGAGTCCTTTGCCGGAGAGAGTAAGTTCGGCATTGATATCGCTACCCTTACCAAAGTAGCCAAACAGATCAAGAACGTGATGGAAATGGGGGTGGCGGTCGCTATTGTCGTTGGTGGGGGCAACATCTGGCGTGGCGATGAGGCTGAGGCAAGTGGCATCGACCGGGTAACCGCGGACTATGCCGGAATGCTGGCCACCGTCATCAACGCCCTGGCACTGCAGGACATACTGGAGAGAGAGGGCGTCAACACCCGTACGCAGTCGGCCATTGGCATTAATCAGGTGGCTGAACCCTATATCAGGCGTCGCGCCGTCCGCCATCTGGAAAAAGGCAGGGTGGTCATCTTTGCCGGCGGTACGGGGAATCCCTATATGACCACAGATACCGCAGCGGCACTGCGGGCTATCGAGATTGACGCCGAAGTCCTGCTCATGACGAAGAACAAAGTAGACGGCATTTACAGTGCTGACCCAATCAAGAAACCGGATGCGAAAAAGTTCGAGCGTCTCACGCACCTGGAGGCATTGAACCTTCGCCTGGAGGTAATGGATGCCACCGCGCTCTCCTTATGTCTGGAGAATAAACTGCCCATCATTGTCTTTGACCTTCAGGCTCCCCACAGTATGGAAAAGGCGGTAAGAGGCGAGTCGATTGGCACTCTGGTATCAGGCGGGTAAGGCTAAATGGTCAGTGATGAATTACAGAAAATAGAGGGAAGGATGCAGGCGTCCGTCAGTGGCCTGCGGAAAGAGCTGGCGACACTGCGTACCGGACGTGCCACCCCGGCGCTGGTCGAGCACATCAGGGTGGACTACGCTGGCGTACCCACACCCCTCAATCAGATTGCTGGTATTTCCGTGCCCGAGGCCAGCCTCCTCATCATTCAACCCTGGGACAAGAGCAGTATCCGTGAGATTGAAAAGGCCATCCTGAAATCCGACCTCGGTTTCAATCCGACCAATGATGGGAACGTTGTCAGGATAAGTATCCCGCCCCTTTCCGAGGAAAGGCGACAGGAGTTGATAAGGGTAGTGTGGAAAAGGATCGAGGAGAGAAAGATAGCGGTTCGTAATCTGAGGCACGAGGTTATGAATGACCTGAAGACTATAGAGAAGAATAAAGAAATATCTGAGGATGAGCATAAAAGAGCTCTCGGTCAGCTGCAAAAGCTCACCGATTCTCACATCGCAGAAATTGACCAGACCGGGCGGGATAAGGAAAAAGAACTTCTGGAAGCATAGTCCGCCGAACTATACGTACTGAAGAAAAGACGGGTCAATGATATCAATCAGGAAGCAAATAGAACGATTGCCAATTCATATTGCCATTGTACCCGATGGGAATGGACGCTGGGCGGAGAAGCGCGGGCTGTCCCGGCTGGCCGGACATCAGGCTGGCGTGAAAAAGATGCGCTCCCTGATTGAATACCTTAATGACCTGCAGATAAAATACGTTACCCTTTATGGGTTCTCCACCGAGAACTGGGGTCGTCCTAAGGATGAAATCAAGGGATTATTCCGCATTCTGGTGGAGAGGATTGACCAGGATGTACCCAAGCTGCACAAGAGGGGCGTGAGGGTTCGCCACCTCGGGCGACCTGGAGAGCTGCCTGACTGGCTGCAGAGTTCGGTTAAGCGTGCGGAAGAACTCACCAAGGACAATACCGGATTGACGCTGAGTCTGGCCTTCAACTACGGCGGGCATATTGAAATCATAGACGCGGTTCGCCGCATCATCGCGGAAGGCATCCCGCCGGAAAAGATAGACGAGAAACTGTTCAGCAACTATCTGTATACGGCCGGTATTCCAGACGTTGACCTTTTGATAAGAACCGGTGACGAACTGCGCCTCAGCAACTTCCTGCTATGGCAGACCGCCTATAGCGAATACTACTTCACCGATGTTCTCTGGCCCGATTTCACCAAAGAGGACATGGACAAGGCGCTGATTGACTACAGCCAGCGGGAACGGCGCTTCGGTGCGCTGTAAATATAAGGCATGCTCAAGAAAAGACTCATAACCGCACTGTTAGGTCTCCCCCTCCTTATTGTCGTAGTCTGGTTTGATAAACCTCTGCCCTGGTTCACTGTCTTTATTGCCATCTGGGGATTGCTGGCCGCTTACGAGTTCTACCGGCTGGTGGGCGTTTCCGGCATCTATTCGCTGACCGTCTTCGGGCTGCTCTTTACATTTCTGATAATAATAAGCCCTCACTGCCCATCCCCATTTGCCGCCCCGCTGCTGGTGACGCTGGCCGTGGTGCTGCCGCTCATCTGGCTGGTGCTGCGCCAGCGCGTCGAGGGAGCTTTTACCGGCTGGGCATGGATGGTGGCGGGGTTTCTCTACGTCGGCTGGATGCTGAGCTTCCTGATTGATTTGCGACTTGAAGCGGGCAGAAACTGGGTGTTATTCGCTTTTTTCACCACCTTCGGCTCCGATAGCGCCGCATACTTCATCGGTCGGGTGCTGGGCCGACACCGCCTCGCCCCTCGTATAAGCCCGCAAAAGTCGTGGGAGGGGGCGATTGGAGGGATGCTGGGGGCGGCGGCAGTGAGCCTGCTCTTCACGCTGTCAACACCTTTACATATAACGCTGAGCATCGGGCAGGGGATTGTCCTGGCGCTGTTGGTAAGCATTTTCGGGCAGATTGGCGATTTGGCCGAGTCCCTGCTCAAACGTAATACCGGTGTAAAAGAGTCGGGCACTTCAATTCCAGGACATGGCGGTTTTCTGGACCGGATGGACAGCGCTGTCTTCGCCGGCGTTACCGTATATTTATACTATACATTCGCCATTCTATAACTGCAGCTGGAAGTTAACAGACTTTTTCAGATAGTAAGGGAGGTAAAAAAAGAATGATAGTTGGCAGCGGTGACTTCAAGTACGAGCGTGTGGAAGGTTGGGCCAAGGTACCTGAATATTTTGACCTGAATGACCCGGTTGATATTGCTACCGATTCGCGGGACCGCGTCTATGTTGGCTCCCGAGGCAACCACCCGATTCTTATCTTCGACCGCGAGGGCAACTTCGTTTCCTGCTGGGGTGAGGGATACTTTCTGGACCCCCACGGTCTTTACCTCGGTCCCGATGATACGATCTATATTACCGATGCCAAGACACACACGGTGGAGAAACGGACGCTCGGCGGCGAACTGCTCATGACCCTGGGGACCAGGTTCCGCGCCATGCCTATCATGCTGCGCGCCCCGTTCAATCAACCGACGGGAGTAGTGCTGGGGCCAGAAGGAGAGATGTTTGTCACCGACGGTTATGGCAACTTTCTGGTGCACAAGTTCTCGCCCGAGGGAGAGTTGCTCAAGACTTGGGGTGAACATGGCAATGGCTCTGGGCAGTTCGAGCTGCCGCACAAGCTTGATATAGATAAGTATGGTCGGCTCTATATCTGCGACCGGAACAACGACCGCATACAGATTTTCGACCTTGACGGTGAGTTCATTGATATGTGGACCGACTGCCACTGGCCGCAGGATATCTCCATTGACAAGGGAAATGATCTCGCCTATGTGGTGGAGAGCCACATGCACGGGACGTTCAAACCCCGAGTCACGGTGCGTGACCTGAAGGGCAATATCCTGTCCGAATTCGGCGGGTATGAGCATGAAGGCAAGGGAGTGCTGGAAAATTCCCACACCATCTGCGCTGATTCACGTGGTGACATCTACATTGGCGATATCGTCAAGGTCAAGCGATTGATGAAATTTGCCAGAGTGAGCTAATGGTTGCGACATGGAAAGGCTGGCGGCAGGGGCTCGTAAATTGGGGTTGCAGCTAACCCCCCAACAATATGAGCAGTTCCAGGTCTACTATCAGGAGCTCATCGACTGGAACCGGCGAATAAACCTGACGGCAATCACCGATTATGATGAGGTGCAGGTCAAGCATTTCCTCGATTCCCTGACCGTGGTCCTGGCACTGAAGCGGCCTTTAAATAAGGGGATAAGGCTTATTGACGTTGGTACGGGGGCGGGGATACCCGGAATTCCACTGAAGATACTGCTGCCTGATATTCGACTGATGCTCCTTGACGCCACGAGGAAAAAAGCGAAATTTCTGGAGTATATCACGGAAAAGCTAAATCTGAAGAACATTGAAATTGTGGTCGGGCGGGCGGAGGAAATTGCTCATCGTTCCGAATACCGAGAGCAGTTTGAAATCGTGCTTTCGCGGGCGGTGGCGGGCCTGCCAACGCTGGTGGAACTAACTCTGCCGTTCTGCGCCATTGGCGGCAGGTTCATCGCCCAGAAAAAGGGAAATATAGAGGCAGAGGTACAGGCGGCACAACGGGCGATTTCCACCCTGGGTGGTGAACTTACCGATGTGAAAAGAATCGACCTGCCCGAGTTTGACGATAGGCGCTGGCTGGTGGTTATCGATAAAATTGGGGAGACCCCACCGCAGTACCCCCGCCGCCCCGGCATCCCGGCCAAAAGGCCACTTCTTCCCTGAAGATCGAGCTAAAATACAGGAGTGTTTAAGAGGGGCGAAGCCCCTCTTCTTTCTATCTTCCCCCTCTCCTTTGAAGGAGAGGGGGATAAAGGGGGTGAGGTAGACAAAAACTCCAATAGGGTAGAGTTGATAAACGCTTTACACAGTAGTAGAATATCATTGCGAGAGGGCAGGTTCTCGGCAAAGTGAGGTGATTAGGTATGGAAACGGGAACATGGAAGGTAAAAACCGGACTGGCCCAGATGCTCAAGGGCGGGGTGATTATGGATGTGGTCAGCTCGGAGCATGCCAAGATAGCTGAGGAGGCTGGTGCCTGTGCTGTGATGGCCCTGGAGAGGGTGCCGGCGGATATCCGCGCCGCGGGCGGCGTGGCCAGAATGGCCGACCCGACGATAATCGAGGCCATTATGAAGGCGGTTTCCATACCGGTGATGGCCAAATGCCGCATCGGGCACTTCGTCGAGGCGCAGGTGCTGGAAGCGCTGGGCGTGGACTACCTCGACGAATCGGAAGTGCTCACCCCGGCCGATGAGAGCCACCATATCTGGAAGCACGACTTCAAGGTCCCCTTTGTCTGCGGCTGCCGCAACCTTGGAGAAGCCCTGCGCCGCATCGGTGAAGGAGCAGCGATGATACGGACCAAGGGTGAAGCCGGCACTGGCAACGTTGTGGAGGCGGTGAGGCACATGCGCGCCGTGATGGATGGTATCCGCGAACTGCAAAATACGCCGCAGGAAGAACTGATGTCCAAGGCCAAGGAGATGGGGGCACCGTTTGAACTAGTAGTTGAGATACACAAGACCGGGAAACTGCCTGTAGTCAACTTCGCCGCGGGTGGCGTGGCCACGCCGGCGGATGCGGCGCTGATGATGCAGCTTGGCGCGGACGGCGTCTTCATTGGCTCCGGCATTTTCAAGTCGTCCAATCCTTCAGCGCGGGCGCAGGCGGTTGTCAAAGCCACCACGCACTACAACGACCCGCAGATTGTCGCCGAGGTCTCCAAGAATCTGGGCGAAGCGATGCCCGGACTGGACATCAAACAGATTCCGGAAAAGGAACTACTGGCACCGAGAGGTTGGTAGTATGAAGATTGGCGTCCTTGCCTCGCAAGGAGCCTTTATCGAGCACATAGAGAAACTGAAGCAGCTGGGAGTTGAAGCTATGCCCGTCCGTTTGCCCGAAGAACTTGAGGGTCTGGACGGGCTAATTATTCCCGGCGGTGAGAGTACGTCCATCGGGCGGCTGATACGGGACTACAAGCTCACGCAGGCGATTCGGGACAAAGTGAAGAATGGGATGCCCGTATTCGGTACCTGCGCCGGCATGATTCTTATGGCCAAGAAAAGCAGCGACGCGAACTTCGAGTCGCTGGGATTAATGGATATTACGGTCAGGCGCAATGCCTTTGGCCGGCAGCTGGAAAGCTTTGAGACCGAACTCAATGTGCCGGTGCTGGGTGAAAAACCGTTTCCCGGCGTTTTCATCCGCGCTCCGCTGATTGAACAGGTCAACGGGAATGCGGAGGTACTGGCGAAACTGGCCGACGGTACCATCGTGGCGGTACGTGAAGGCAAAATGCTGGCGCTGGCCTTTCATCCCGAGCTGACGGATGACCCGCGGTTTCATCAATATTTTCTGGAGCTCGTGTCCGGATGAAAATAAGTGGTTACGGGAGAGGGTAGTTGCAGAAGATAATTACCGACGACCTTGATGCATTGCTCGATATCCTGCCGCCTCATATACGGCAGCCGCTCTGCGAGCAGAAAGACTTAAGAGAGCTGCTGGAAGTAGTGCTGGACCTGGGGCGCCCCCCGGAAGCTCGCTTCCCCAGTCGAGAGGTAACACTCGACCCTAAAGAAGTCGACGAGACCGATATCGACCACGTGGTTTCACGCATCGGCAGCTTCGGCGATGACAACCGGGCCGGTATTGAGCGGACGCTGCACCGCATCTCCGCCATCAGAAATCGCAAGGGGCGCATAGTTGGGCTGACCTGTCGCGTAGGCCGCGCCGTTTTCGGCACTATAAAGGTGATTGAAGACCTGGTGGAATCGGGCAAGAGCGTCATGCTGCTGGGCCGTCCCGGCGTGGGCAAGACGACGATGCTGCGGGAGGTTGCCCGGGTGCTGGCTGACGATATGAACAAGCGGGTTATCATCGTTGATACGTCCAACGAGATTGCCGGCGACGGCGATATTCCTCACCCGGCGATTGGCCATGCGCGCAGGATGCAGGTGAAGACGCCGGCCATGCAGCACGCGGTGATGATTGAAGCGGTGGAAAACCACATGCCCGAGGTTATCGTCATTGACGAAATAGGCACCGAGCTTGAAGCGCAGGCGGCGCGCACCATCGCCGAGCGCGGCGTCCAGCTGGTCGGTACCGCCCACGGCAATAATCTGGAAAACCTGATGCTGAACCCCACCCTTGCCGACCTTATCGGCGGCATACAGTCGGTCACGCTGGGGGACGAGGAAGCGCGGCGGCGGGGCACCCAGAAATCCATACTGGAGCGGACGTCTCCACCCACCTTCGACATTGTGGTTGAAATTCAGGAACGGGACCGCGTGGCCATTCACCCCGATGTTGCCGAGGCGGTTGACGCGGTTCTGCGCAATCAGTCCGTTGACACCGAGGTCCGCTGGATGGATGAAAGCGGTGAGGTAAGGGTGGAAAAGCCGCTCGTTGAGCCGAAAAAGGGCAGAGAGAAGAAGTCGGCCGGTCAAGACCAGCACCGTATTTACCTCTTCGGGGTCAACCGTACCCGGCTGGAGCAACTGGCCAGAGAGTTGAACCTGAGCCTGAATATCGTGGAAAACCTGCGGGAAGCAAATCTCTTTGTCACCTCCAAGAACTACTACCGCCGCAAGCCGCAGAAGGTCAGGGACGCCGAGGCGGCCAACCTGCCCATTTACGTTCTGAAAAGCAACACCCCGCCCCAGATTAAGCAGATGCTGCAGAATATCTATCCGCTCACCGGCCCGGGCAAGCGTGACTCATTCCAGGTGGCGCTTGCCGAAGCCGAAGCGGCGGTGGAACAGGTAAAGAACGGTGATGAGGGCGAGGTTGAGCTCAGCCCCCAGAGCGCCTATATCCGCCGCCTGCAGCACCTAATCGCGGAAAGAAACGAACTAACCTCACGCAGCGAAGGCAAAGACCCGAACCGACGGGTGAAGATTTACAAGGGGGTAGCATAGTATGTCTCTATTTATCACCTTTGAGGGTGGAGAAGGAGGAGGGAAAAGTACACAGGCAAATATTTTAGTTGAACGTCTACGTAAAGAAAAAAAGTGGCGTGTAATTTATGCTGAGGAACCTGGTACTACTCTTCTGGGTAAAATGCTGAAGGAATGGCTGCGTGACCGCAACCGTTCACTAACTTTGATTCCTAAAGATGAAACACAATTATCACTTGTTGAACAACCTTTGGATGATAATTTGCTACCAGACATTTTGCTGCATGCAGTAGCACCGCGCGCAGAATTACTTGCCTTTACTATTGCACGTGCACAACTTGTCGAGGAAATTATTATACCAAATTTAAAAAATAATAATATTGTGGTTTGCAATCGTTATGCTGATTCGACTACTGCTTATCAAGGCTATGGGCGAGGACTGGATTTAAAATTGATCAGGATGGCTAATGAGGTTGCTACTCAAGGGATTAAACCAGACCTTACTATATTGTTAGACTTATCACCAGAAGATGGGCTAGCTAGAAAATTCGGAACTAGCAAAGAAGACCATTTTGAGAAGCAGGTATTGGATTTTCATCAAAGAGTAAGAACTGGGTTTCTAACTTTAGCTAAAGAAGAGCCTGATAGATGGCTGGTGGTGGATGCTGCACAGTCTAAAGAAAAGATAGCTGAGATTATCTGGCGGAAAGTCAGTCAGTTGCTCTCAAAAAAGCTTTAAGGGGTGTTTAAGAGGGGCGGAGCCCCTCTTTTTAATTTCTTCCCCTTCCCCTTATCAAGGGAAAGGGGATAAAGGGGATGGGGTTGCTAAATATTCATCAAAGACCATCCTTTAGCGAGGAAGAAGAACTGCTGGCCCGGGGAATCAGGCTTATTGCCGGGGTGGATGAGGTGGGGCGGGGCTCCATAGCCGGTCCGGTGGTTGCTGCCGCAGTCATCCTGCCGAATAACCTGAGGGCATCGTGGCTCGCCGAGGTAAGAGACAGCAAAGAGTTAAGTCCGGTGAAACGCGAAATCCTCAATAAACATATCAGGGAAACGGCGATATCGTTTGGCATCGGAGCCGTAAGTCACAAGCTTATAGATACCTTGGGAATCGTCAGGGCAAACAAACTGGCTATGAAACTGGCCATAGATAAGCTTTCGCCAGCACCCCAGTACCTGCTCATTGACTACCTGCAATTGCCAGCAGTGCGTCTGCCCCAGAAGGGGATCACCGACGGCGACTGCAAGTGCTTTTCCATTGCCTGCGCTTCCATCGTGGCGAAAGTGGCCAGGGATAATATGATGGTCAAGATGGATCGACTTTATTCGGGATATAGGTGGGCGGAAAACAAAGGATACTGCACCGAAGCGCACATGGTGGGCCTATCGAGACTGGGGCCATCGCCCATCCACCGGCGGACCTTTGAGCCGGTCAGGGGCTATTTCTAGGCAGGCATCATGAAGCGCCAGGACACGGGTACTCTGGGGGAAAAAATGGCGGCGGGGTTTCTAAAAAAGCAGGGTTATCATATCCTGCAAGCGAATTACCGCTGCCCGGAGGGAGAAGTCGATATCGTCGCCCGACACAAAGACTGTCTGGTTTTCGTTGAGGTGCGGGCAAAACGGAGTTCAGCATTCGGCAGCCCGGAAGAATCAATCACGCCGGTTAAAATGGATAAATTGCGCAGAGTAGCTGCGAACTACCGGCAGACACACGACGATATACCTGATTCCTGGCGCATTGATGTCGTTGCCGTGGAGATTGACCGGCGGAATCGGCCGCTGCGCATTGAGCTTATCGAAAATGCCGTTGGCGAAACGTGAACCGCAGCCAGCTTTACCCCCACAATAAGCTGTGTTAGAATTAACCCACCTGGAAATGGAGAAATTACCCAAAGAAACACTGCGTATTATTGATGCCAATGTGAACCGCATTGGCGAGGGTCTGCGTGTCCTGGAGGACGTCGGCCGGCTGATGCTCAACAGCAGCGACCTGAGCCAGCGGCTGAAAAACCTGCGTCACGAGCTGGTAAGGATTGAGCCGGCGCTGGACAGGCAGCTCATTCGGGCACGGGACGCCGCCGGTGACGTGGGCCGGGACCTTGAGGTGCCGGGGGAGGAAAAGCAAAGGGACTTACTGTCCACCGTGGTTGCCAATTCGCGGCGGGTGCAGGAATCCCTGCGGGTTATGGAAGAACTGGCCAAACTGCCGGGCACGGTTCTGGATTCGGAAAAGTACAAGCAGGCACGTTTCGCACTCTACACCATAGAAAAGGAGTTGGTCTCCGAACTGATGCGCTGGGATAAAGCTCAAAATGAGTAAGTCAACTGACGGGCTTGAAGCAATAGCCGAACAGATAAGGCGTGATTTCACGGAACTGGATGCGGCCAGGGAGAAGGTGCTGCCCTGCTGCCGCGAGGTAATCCGCAACTGCAGCCAGGCGATACGCGCCGTGCACCGGCAGGAGTTCGACCTGGCGGCGGAACTGTTGAAAACGGCCCGAAGTCTGCTCAACGAGGCGCAAAAGGCGGCGGTCGATTACAGTCAACTTAATTACACCGGTTTTTTCAAAGATGCTCAGAAAGAGTACGCCGAGGGAAGCATTCTCCTTGCCGTGGTCGGCGGGAAGCCGATACCCTCGCCGGGGTCGCTGGGCATTGATGCCGCCGCTTACCTGAACGGGCTGGGGGAAGCGGTGGGGGAACTGAGGCGCTACCTGCTGGACAGCATGAGACAGGGCGATGTATCCAGGGGCGAGGAACTGCTGTGGGTAATGGACGATATTTACAGCGTCCTGGTGACCATGGACTTTCCCGATGCCATCACCGGCGGGCTTCGCCGCACCACCGATATGGTTCGTGGGGTGCTGGAGAGAACACGCAGCGACCTCACGCTTATTATGAGGCAGAAGGACCTGGAGAACAGACTGGATAAAATAGGGGGAGATTGAAAAAATCGCTCATTGACCATGGTCGGAAAATGCGTTAAACTAACAAAGTCAGTGAGCATGCGAAAAACAATGAAGTGATGTTCATGAAGGCGGTTGCAGAGCTGCCTTCTTTTTTGCATAGAGCACCATTTTTCAGGAGGTCTGACATATGGATTCAATGGTTCTGCGTATACTGATTATTCTGGCGGGTGTGCTGGCTCTCGGTTTCGTTGGCTACCTGGTTAGGACGATTGTTCGCGAAAGCCCGGGCAATGAGAAAATGCAGGAGATTTCCCAGGCCATTCGGCAGGGGGCGATGGCCTTCCTGCGCCGCGAATTCACCACACTGGCCATCTTCACCGTGGTGGTCTTCATTATCCTGGCCGTATTCATTGAACCGAGGCCATATGTCGCCATCGCTTACCTCTGCGGCACGTTTACCTCGGCACTGGCGGGCTGGCTGGGAATGAACATCGCCACCCTGGCCAATGCCAGGACGGCCAATGCCGCCATCGGGAGCTGGGCCAGGGGACTGAAAATCGCCTTCTCCAGCGGTGCGGTAATGGGCTTCTGCGTCGTCGGCCTGGGACTGCTCGGCCTTTCCATCATCGCCTTTATCTGGCCCGACAGCCATGTCTGGCTGGGATTTGCCTTCGGTGCTTCTTCGGTAGCTCTGTTCCTGAGGGCGGGCGGTGGCATCTTCACCAAGAGCGCGGATGTCGGTGCTGACCTGGTGGGCAAAGTGGAGAAAGGCATTCCCGAGGACGACCCGCGCAATCCGGCGGTTATCGCTGACAACGTCGGTGATAACGTCGGTGACGTGGCCGGCATGGGCTCTGACCTGTATGAATCCTATGTTTCGGCAATTGCCGCCTCGATGGTGCTGGGTGTCATCGTCCTCGGTGCAGCGAAAGGCATGCTGTTGCCTCTGGCACTTAGCGGGGCGGGCATCGTGTGCTCGATAATCGGCGCCCTTTCGGTAAAGCCAAAAGATATAGACGCTGAATTTGAGAAGCAGGTTGCTATGGCGCATGGTGCCATGAACCGGGGCGTATATGTGAGCAACATCCTGATGATAATCGCCAGCTTTTTGATTATCTGGTTCTATGTTGGCGAGCTCGGGCTATTCTGGGCGCTGGTATCCGGTCTTATCGCCGGCTTCCTTATCGCGCAGGCGACGGAATACTTTACGTCGGCGGAGCATGGTCCGGCGAAGAAGATAGCCAAGGCGGCTCAAAGTGGTGCCGCAGTTACCATTATTGAAGGCTTCGCCACTGGCCTGATGAGCACCGTCATCCCCGTCCTTCTCGTCGCTGCCGCTACGGTGTTCGCCTACATTTTCGGCGGTCTGCTGGGAATTGCCGTTGCCGCCATGGGCATGCTCATCAACCTGGGTATGTTACTGGCCATGGACTGCTACGGCCCGATTGCGGATAACTCGGCGGGTATAGCGCAGATGGCCAATCTGGGCAAGAGAGTCAGAGAACGCTGTGAAGCCCTCGATTCGGTAGGTAACACTACAGCTGCCCTGGGCAAGGGATTTGCCATTGCCTCGGCAGCGCTAGCCTCGCTGGCCTGGCTGGCCACTTACTTTAAAGTGGCCAATATTGACATTGCCAGCCTGACCAATGTGGCGGTTATCACTGGAGTGCTAATTGGTGGCATGCTTACCTTTGTCTTCAGTGCCCTGGCGATGAAAGGTGTCGGGGCGGGCAGTTTTGCCATCGTCAACGAGGTGAGAAGGCAGTTTCGTGAGATAAAGGGGCTGATGGAAGGTACTGCCAAGCCCGATTACGTAGCCTGTGTGGATATCGCCACCAAGAGGGCGTTGAAATCAATGATGCTGCCGGGCGTGCTGGTGCTGGTGGTGCCGTTAATCCTCGGCTTTACGCTGGGACCGGAGGCGGTCGCCGGCCTACTCGTCGGGTCGCTGCTTACCGGTTTCCTGATGGCGGTGATGATGGCCAATGCCGGTGGCGCCTGGGACAATGCCAAGAAATTCATTGAAGCCGGCAACTATGGCGGCAAGGGCAGCGAGGCGCACAAGGCGGCCGTTATCGGTGATACCGTTGGTGACCCATTCAAAGATACGGCCGGGCCTTCACTGAACATACTTATCAAGCTGGTGGGTAAAGTGGCAGTTATCTTCGGGCCGGTCTTCATAATGTTTGTGCCGCTATAAATTATAAATCCTTCTCAAGTCAGAAACGGGTTATTCCGGCGCTCAGCACCGATTGTTGTCTGCGGGCCGTGGCCCGGGTACACAACGGTCTCGTCGGGCAGAGCCATAAGCCTGGACTGAAGGCTATTTAAAAGCTGGGCATAATCCCCGCCGGGCAGGTCGAAGCGGCCGATGCCGTAATTGAAAAGGGTGTCGCCGCTGAAAAGGACACCGTGTCCAAGCAGGCAAATGCCGCCGGGGGTATGTCCCGGTGTGTGAATCACCTTGAAATGAAGCTCGCCTATGTCTATACTGTCTCCATCCTTGAGCAATTTGTCCGGGGGAGGTGGGGTTGGACAGTAAAAACCGAAGGCGAGGGCGAGCGTACCCTGCCTGTGGTATTCGGCGTCATCGGTATGAACCATGATTTCGGCACCGGTGACTTCCTTGACCTCCTTCAGGGCGGCGATATGGTCGGGATGTCCATGGGTGAGGATAATGAACCTGATGGTTAGTCCAAGTTCCTCAACGCTCCGCAATATATTCTCGGCTTCATCCGCCGGGTCAATGATAACTCCCACTTTGGTGGCCTCATCGCCGACGATGTAGCAGTTGGACGCCAGCGGCCCGACAACAAGTGGTTTAAGTATCATTGTGCTTTCGCTATCAACCATTATATTGAAAAGCGTCAGCCTTCACTGACGCCGACTCTGCATTTTACCACTATGCCCAATTCTGCTCAAGGTTGATAAACCATGATGTTTAATTGACGTTCAAGCCCGGCTTGTGCTACTATGAAGACATTCCAGAGAGTCGGCCAAAGCGGGGTTTGCATAGAGCCCCTTTTTCATTTTATCCTTATAGCAGGCTGGAAGTAAGTTACAGGCAATTACTGGCAGGAAAAGGCAATGCTGGTCGAGGAAGAACTGGCCCGGTCTTCACCGGAAAAAGACACACTCCTCACCGTTGGTGTGTTTGACGGCGTGCACCTCGGTCACAAGCATCTGATTTCACAGCTGGTGGGCAAGGCGGAGCAGGAGGGTTTGATGAGCGGGGTGGTAACGTTTCGGCAGCACCCCCAGGAGGTGATGCGCCCGGGTATGAAGTTGCCCTTTCTGACCAACCTTGCGGAGAGGGAAAAGCTGCTCAAAAATGAAGGGGTGGATATTATCGTTCCGCTTACCTTTATCGCTGAGACTGCTCAGCTTAATGCGCGCGATTTCATCGGTCTGCTTGTAAAATACCTGCACATGCGCGGTATGGTAATCGGGCCTGACTTCGCCCTGGGTAAAAAACGGGAAGGCAACGCAGATGCGCTCTATTTATTGGGGCGTGAACAGGGCTTCAGCGTTACCGTGGTGCCTCCGGTGGTAGTCGATGGAGAAATTGTGAGCAGCACCGCCATCAGAAAGGCTCTGTCGGACGGAGATGTGCATAAGGTGAAGCGGCTGGCTGGCCGCAGCTTCAGCCTCCGGGGTCATGTTGTAGCGGGTGCCGGGAGGGGAGTGGCGCTGGGATTTCCGACCGCCAATCTGGATATCGGCCCCGAGCAGGCTCTACCAGCAGACGGGGTTTATGCCAGCTGGGTGAGTATTGACGGCGAAACTTTCCCCTCATTGACCAATATCGGTACCAGCCCTACCTTCGGTGATGGCCGGCGGGCGGTGGAGGTCTACATTGTTGATTACGAGAGTGACCTCTACAGGCGTGAAATAGAAATCGAGTTTGTGGAACGGTTGCGCGGAGAAAAGAGATTCGATAGCATAGAAGAGCTGAAAAGACAGATAGCCGAAGATGTAAAACGGGGCGTCGCCTTATTGAACGCTAAAGGTGGAAGGTAAACATGAAAGACCAGGTAAGAAAAACGACTGAGAAAGAAGAAAAATTCCTTCTACGACGGGGGGTAGCTGAAATCATCGTTGAGGATGAAATGATTGCGCTGCTCCGCTCCGGAAGAAAGTTGAGATTGAAGGAGGGGTTCGACCCCAGTTTCCCCGATATCCACCTCGGGCACATGGTGTCGCTGCGGAAGCTGCGCCAGTTTCAGGAACTTGGCCATCAGGTGGTGCTCATCGTCGCCGACTGGACGGCCCGGATAGGCGACCCGAGCGGCGCTTCGGCAACCCGGCCCATGCTCACTGTGGAGCAGGTGCGGGCCAATGCCCAGACCTATATGGAGCAATTTTTCAAGGTGGTGGATAAGGCAAGGACCGAAGTGAGGTGGCAGAGCGAGTGGTTCGATAAGTTCACACTAACGGAAGTAATTCAGCTGACCAGCAAATTCACCGTTGCCCAGTTTTTAGCGCGTGATGATTTTAATGCCCGGTACAATGACGGGCGGCCGATTGCGCTAACCGAGTTCATGTACCCGCTGCTCCAGGCATATGACTCGGTGGCAATAGAGGCGGACGTTGAGTTCGGTGGCACCGACCAGAAGTTTAACTTCCTGGTGGGAAGAGAACTCCAGTCCATGATGGGGCAGCCTCCCCAGCAGTGTTTTATGACGCCGCTTCTGGTGGGCACCGACGGCAGCCAGAAGATGAGCAAGAGCCTGGGGAACTACATCGGCGTGGTGGAGACACCGGATGAAATCTATGGTAAGACAATGTCCATCCGTGACGACCTGATTATCCAGTATTTTGAACTGGTGACCGATGTGCCGGATGATGAACTGGAGGAATTCAGACAGGCACTGGATAACAATGCGGTAAATCCGATGGAGCTGAAAAAACGTCTGGCCAGGGAAATTGTGAGTCAGCTCTATAGTAAAAAGGCAGCCACTGCGGCTGAAGAGCAATTTGCTAAGGTTGTGCAGAGAAAAGAAGTGCCTGAAGAGATACGGCAAGTAAAGATAACTGAAGAATTGCTACAAAAAATAAAAGCCCGCTCATTTAAGGAAGTGGGACTTGTGGTTAGCATTAGAGAGGTCGGCAAGCCCGAGACTGAGGAGTTGATTGTATCAGTTCCTTTGCTGTTATGTGAGATAGACCTAGCTAAAAGTCGTAGTGATGCCAAGCGTCTTATAGCACAAGAGTCTGTTCGCATAGATAACAGGACAGTTTATGAGAAACGCGGTAATATCAAGGTAGGCAGCGTCATCGTCATCAAGGTAGGCAAGCGGCGTTTTGTGAGAGTGGTTTTTGCTAATTAGGAAAGTGGCAGCATTATCAAAGTCGGCAAACGCCGCTTTATCAGGGTAATAAATACTGATAGAATAAAATAAACAAGGAGTTCAAAATGGGACAATTGCGTATTCCAGGGCCTACCCCGTGCCCGTCGGAAGTCCTGCAGGCGATGGCCTGGCAGATGATAAACCACCGCGGGCCGGAATTCGGGGAGATGCTGCATGATGTTACCGCCAAGCTGAAACAGCTATTCCAGACCAAAAACGACCTGTACCTGCTGACAGGTTCCGGGACGGGGGGACTGGAGGCGGCAATTGTCAATACTCTCTCTCCAGGGGATAAGGTCCTTTCCGTGACGGTGGGAGTGTTCGGGGAGCGGTTTACCGACATGGCGGCGGAGTTTGGCGCCGAGGTTATCCCGCTCCGCTTTGAGTATGGCAGGGTGGCTGACCCCGACGAAGTACGACGCGCATTGCAAAAGGAATCGGAAATCAAGGCCGTGCTGATAACACATAATGAAACCTCGACCGGCGTTACCAATGACCTGGCGGCCATCAGCTCCGTGGTCAAGGAGTTTGATAAACTGCTGCTGGTCGATGCCATCAGCAGCCTGGGCTCGATTGACCTGCCAGTGGACAAATGGCGCTGCGATGTAACCGTAACTGCCTCCCAGAAAGGGTGGATGGTACCTCCGGGCATGGCGATGGTCAGCGTCAGCAAGGAGGCGTGGCAGGCGCATGCCAAAGCCAAAATGCCCCGTTTCAACTGGGACTTTGCCAGAGCTCAAAAATATCTGGAGATAGGGCAGACACCCTGGACGCCGGCGATATCAATCGTGTTTGCCCTCTCGGTGGCGCTGGACTTGCTGCTTGAGGAAGGATTACCCAACATCTTCGCCCGTCAGGCCAGGATAGGCAATGCGGCCCGGGAGGGGGTGAAATCGCTGGGATTATCTCTCTTCGCCGACGAGAAGTACGCTTCCGACACAGTTACTGCCGTGACCGTCAAGGACGGCCTGGATGTAAAGGGACTGCTCAAAATACTGCGCGAGGAATACCAGATAGTGCTTGCCGGCGGCCAGCAGAGCCTGCAGGGTAAGATATTCCGCATCGGGCACCTGGGCCTGATAACAGAAGAGGATATCAAAGAGATAATCTCAGCCCTGAAAGAGGTGTTGCCCAGGGTAAGCAAGTAACATGCTGTGGAGTACAGAGAGCGCATGAGACCGCCGCAGGTACAATAATAAACGTCTCATTGAAACGGCGATTACAGGAGGGGCATACGCTCCTCTTTTCGTTTCCACAGCTATATTTCAAATTGACTTGACATATAGGTAATGCTATCATAAGCACAGAAGTCGGAAGGCCGATTTATTAAGCTTGATTGAACCCCTGAGTGATATGACGACGCTAAGTGAGCTTAATCAGGAAATTGCCCGCTGTGTGCTGTGCGAGATAGCCAAGTATCGGACCAATACCGTACCCGGAGAGGGCCCGGAAGATGCTGAAATCATGTTTATCGGTGAAGCTCCGGGCTGGCATGAAGACCAGCAGGGACGGCCTTTTGTCGGGCCAGCCGGCCACTATCTGGAGCAACTTCTGGCGTCCATTGGCCTGACGCGGCGTCAGGTCTTTATCGCTAATGTTATCAAGTGCCGCCCCGCAAACAATCGTGACCCATTGCCGACGGAAATTCAGAACTGCCAGAAATGGCTCGACCAGCAGATGGATACCATCAAGCCGAAAATGGTTGTTACGCTGGGTCGTTATTCGATGGCCAGGTTTTTCCCGGGTAAAAGTATAAGCAAAATTCATGGCACTGCGGTCAAGCAGGACAGCACTATTTTATTTGCCATGTACCACCCGGCAGCGGCGCTCCACCAACAGAGTTTGCGGCAGGCAATAGAGGCGGACATGAAAAAGATACCTGCCGTTCTTGCCGAGACGAAAAGTGTTCCCGAAGCTGAGCCCGGAGCCCAGCAGTTGAGTATGTTCTAGGACTGGTTATATGGCTAAATCGAAGTTGAAGCTCATTCCCCTCGGCGGTCTTAGCGAAATCGGCAAGAATATGATGCTGCTGGAATATGAGAACGACATTTTAATCATTGACGCCGGACTCATGTTTCCAGGTGAGGATATGCTCGGCATTGACCTAGTAATCCCCGACATCAATTACCTTCTGGATAAGAAAGACAAAATAAGGGGCATTGTCGTCACTCACGGTCACGAAGACCATATCGGCGCGCTGCCCTATATTTTAGCGCAACTGAATGTTCCCGTCTATGCTACCCGCCTGACCAGTGGCATGATACGCGTCAAGCTCAAGGAGCGGAGAGCGCTGGCTCACGCCGAACTCAAAGTGGTATCGCCCGGCGAACAGATCACGCTGGGAGTATTCAAGGTGGAGTTCTTTCCCGTCTGTCACAGTGTTCCCGATGCCGCCGGCCTCATTATATATACCCCGGTTGGCGTTGTGGTACACAGTGGCGATTTCAAGCTCGACTATACGCCGGTCAGCGGCAAGCCAACCGACCTTTCGCGTCTGGCCCAGATGGGGACACAGGGGGTTTTGCTCCTTCTTTCCGACTCCACCTACGCCGAACTCCCCGGCTATACGCCGTCGGAAAAGGTGGTTGGAGAGACCCTGGACCACATCATGGCCGATGCCCCGGGGAGGGTAATCGTTACCACCTTTTCCTCGCTGATATCACGCGTCCAGCAGGTGATTGATGCTGCGGCCAAGCACGGACGACGTGTTTTCATTGTCGGCCGCAGTATGAGCGACACGGTGCGCATGGCACTGGAGCTCGGTTATATCCAGGCTCCAGATGGAATCCTGGGCAGAATCGATGAGGCTCGTGGCCTTCCACACGATAAAATCGTGTTTGTTACCACCGGCAGTCAGGGGGAGCCCACCTCGGCGCTGGTGCGCATGGCAAATCGTGACCACCCCAACGTTAACATTCACCCCGGGGATACCATCGTAATGTCGGCAACGCCGATACCCGGCAATGAGGCCGTTGTCAACCGCACGGTGGACAACCTTTTCAAGCAGGGAGCACGGGTGCTGTACGACAAGGTGGCACAGGTGCATGTTCACGGGCACGGCAGCCAGGAAGAGCTCAAATTACTGCTCAACCTGGTCAAACCAAAATTCTTCATGCCCATTCACGGTGAATACCGCCACCTCAGCCTGCACGCCAAGCTGGCTGAATCAGTGGGCATCGCGAAGGAAAATATCTTTGTTCTGGAGGACGGGGATATTCTTGAGCTCGACGCGCAATCGGCCAGAAAAGATGGCAAGGTCGGTTCGGGTAACGTGTATGTTGATGGATTGAGCGTCGGAGATATCGGCGGCGTGGTGCTGCGCAATCGACGCATGCTCTCCAAAGACGGCATCGTGGTGGCGATCATCGCGGTGAACCGGCAGACGGGCAAGCTGGTGGGGCGTCCCGATGTTGTGACTCGCGGTTTTGTCAATACCAGGGAGTCCAAAGAGATGCTCGAGGAAAGCCGTGACCTGCTGGCCAAGGTTCTGGACCACAGCGGAGGCAAGGCTGCTGAGTGGAGCTTCGTCAATGCCAAGGTGAGGGATACGCTGGACAAGTTTTACTATGATAAGACCAAGCGCCGCCCGATGATTCTTCCATTCATGGTCAGGGTATAGTTGTTATGCCAAAGAGAAAACCCAGAGCGGATAACGAGTTCCTGAACAGACCAACGCGAAGACGGCAGCGGCGTTCTTTCTTGGGTGGGCTATTACATTTCCTGTGGTGGGCACCGGTGCGCTGGACCATTCTGCTGGCGATAACAGGCGTACTCGTCTGGCTATTCCGGGAAAGCCTGTATGGCTTTTTTGGCTGGGGGCTGCTCATCATAGCGGCCGCGATTATCACCGTTATCGTTCAGGTAATACGTCGCAAACTGTCATCATTTATACTCCGCTTAAATCGGTGGCTGGGCGCCGCTGCCTTTGTGCTGGCGGTCTGGGGAATACTGGCGATTTTTGACCTTGGAGGAGGGTTCGGCGCGGCTCTAATTATGGAGCCGGCACCGGTAGTCGATATTCTGATAGTTATAGGGCTTGTTATAGTTGGTGTAATCATGGTTGCCCCCAGGGCCAGCATACGGATGGTCGCCAAGTTCTTCTCATGGCTGGGAGGCCAGTTCCAGCGGCGGCCGGAGAAGGTGCCAAAGTATCTCGAGAAACAGCTTGACGAAGAACGCAGGGCAGTACCGCCTCACGTAGCGCTTCACCCGAGGGTGCCCTTTGAGGAAAAGCCGGCCATGCCTCGCGAGATGGAGGAGCCTATCGTGAGGCCGGAAAAGGTGATACCAAAATCGCCGCTGATGACGCCTCTGGAGAAGGAAGCAGTGGCCAGAACCCCAACGCAGGCGCCGACCACCGAGGAGCTGAAGCAGGTGGCGCAGGAGGTCTGGAAGAAATACGGCCAGTCATCCGACCTGGTGGTGGTCGACGGCTGGCGATTGCCACCCATAGATATCCTCGATACGACGCCGGAAATCGAGTTCAGCGAGGCGGATAACGTAAGGAGGGCAAAGATAATTGAAGACGCGCTGGCTAGCTATGGCGTTGAGACCAAAGTGGTGCAGATAAACGCCGGCCCCACGGTAACCCAGTTTGGCGTGGAACCGGGATGGGACAGAAGGTTAAAGGAAAGAAAGGAGCGGGACAGGAACGGCGAGGTCAAGGTGACGCTGGAGGAGGTCTCCAAGACCAGGGTCAAGGTGGAGCGGATTACCTCTCTGGCCAACGACCTGGCACTGGCACTGGCGGCACCGAGCATCAGAATAGAAGCACCGGTCCCGGGCAAATCAATCGTTGGTATTGAGGTGCCGAACACCAGTATCAGCGTGGTCAGCCTGCGCAGCGTTATCGAGTCCGGCGCATATCAGAAATTGCAGGCGCGGGCGAAGCTGGCACTGGCGTTGGGCAAAGGCGCCGGCGGCGAGTCCATGGCGGGAGACCTGTCCCGGATGCCGCACCTGCTTATCGCCGGGGCTACGGGGAGCGGTAAAACGGTCTGTCTCAACGCCATTATCTGTTGTATGTTGCTCTACAATACCCCGTTCGATACCAGATTTATCATGGTTGACCCCAAGCGCGTTGAGCTTACGCCCTACAACAGCATCCCGCATCTGGCCATCCCGGTTATCGTTGATACCAAAAAGGCTTTGAGTGCACTGCGCTGGCTGAGTCAGGAAATGGACCAGAGGTACCAGAAACTGGCTGCCGCCGGTGCTCGCAATATTGAGGGCTACAACAAGAACCGCGAGGGCACCGATAAGTTGCCCTATATGGTGCTCGTCATCGATGAGCTGGCCGACCTGATGATGACCAGCTTTGACGAGGTGGAGCATACTCTGTGTCGACTTGCCCAGCTTTCCCGTGCCACCGGCATCCACTTAGTTGTGGCCACGCAGCGTCCATCGGTGGACGTGGTTACCGGGTTGATAAAAGCCAACTTCCCCACCCGCATCAGCTTTGCCGTTACCTCGCAGGTGGACTCGCGAACCATCCTCGACGGCGCTGGTGCCGAAAAGCTGCTGGGCCGGGGCGATATGCTCTATATGCCCACGGAAGCCTCCAAACCAAAACGGCTCCAGGGATGCTTTGTCTCCGACCCCGAGGTGGAGCGGCTGGTCTACTTCTGGAACAGCCAGCGGCAGCAGGAAGTGGCCCCGATTAAAGTCGAGGAAATGGTGCCGCCCACCGTACCGGGCAGCCGTGGCGGGCAGCAGGAAGACCCGCTTCTGGATTCCGCCCGCGAGCTGGAGCAGCAGCACGAGCACATCTCGACCTCTTTCCTGCAACGTAAACTGCACATCGGCTACCCCAGAGCGGCCCGCATCATGGAGCAGCTTGAGGAGGAGATGGGTGGTGAGGTAGGGGAGGGGGGAGCCTGATTAAGGTCATGTTAGCAAAAATATTAATGGTCAAATAGCGAGCAGAGAATACGCTTTACCCTAATAACAGGACGCCGGAAACGCCGTGAATAAGAAAATGGGTATTCTGTAACATTACTTCGAAACGCTTTTGCATAAAAATTTGTAACAGGGATTAGAAAATCGACAGCAAATACTTGACTTTTGGGTTCTACAGTAATACCATTGTTTCTGCTTTGGAGGTGTGTTGAAGTGACAACAGGTGATGAAAATAACGTTGCTTTAGAACGTCGACGAGGCCTAATTAACCAGATTCAGGAAGCAAGGAATAGCAAGGTTATTTGCTATGTCACGGGCGATAGGCAGAATCTACAGACTAAGATTGCTCACGATTGTCATCCCTTAATATTCAGTCACCTTCGCGAAATAGGGACAACGAATAAGATTGACTTGTTTCTCTATACACAAGGTGGAGTGAACCCCTGAAGCTGGACACAATGGGGTAGGAAGGTTTGGCAGGGTCCAAGTATAATGAATGAAAGAGAGGACCTTGCCATGAAGAATCAGAGGACGTTCAGCTTAGAGTTTAAACGCCAGGTAGTC
>JAHJTL010000118.1 GCA_018829775.1 Chloroflexota bacterium
CGGTTACCAGCTTGTTATCATGCCGATGATGGTAGGGGACAAACCGAAGCCAGAAGCCGAGCCAGAAGCCGAAGCGGAAGCGGAAGCCGAGCCAGAGCCAGAGGACACCGAGGCAACCGAAGCGGTATCCGAAGCCGAGGCGGTTGTCAAAGCCGAGAAGCCGAAGCGTAGCCGTAAGAGGGAAAAAGTAGCCGTAGCCTAAGAACGCTTGACCAAACAAAACAGCCAACGCAAAGAGGGGCGGGGGTAACCCGCCTCTTTTTGTCTTTTTCAGGGGGTATTCCTGCCCTGTGCGGGGGTGGGGATACCCCCTTTTTGCGTGGGGAAGGGGGATTACATGGAACTGTCCTACTTCACGCATAGAGGCAGCCACCACACTGTATGCCAGGTATGCGGGAAGCGGGAGCGGGAGAGGATACCCGACCAGGCATCCGAAGATTATCGGCATAACCCAGGCAACCCCACCCTAGTCCTTTGCCCGAACTGTAATCACGGCGTAGGGACAGGCAAGATTGCCCTGCTAAACTCCAAAGTGTCCCACAAGGCGCAGTATAGCGGGGAGGACGATGGGGAAGCCCTGTCCTACGATAGGCTACCAGAGCCTTATCGTGAATGGGCGAAGATTGCCAGGAACCTCGCCTGGCAAGTGGACTATCCCGACAAGGAAGACCTGATACAGGACATCCTTATGAGGGTACTTGAAGTTGCCGAGATATACCGCCAGCAAGGGAGAACCTTGACCAAATGGGGGGCCATAAAGGTAGCCCAATATACCCGCCTCCGCTTCTACCACCAGAAGAAAAGGTGGAAAAGGGTGTTTTCAGTAAGCCTGAATAGTGTCATCCAGGATGAGGAAGGCTACGAGACGGAGATGATACAGACCATTCCCGACAAGAAGAGAGTGGACAAGGACGCCTGGCTTGATGCTAAAGACCACTACAACAATAGCCCCGAAAAGATGAGGGAAGCTATCCGCAAGTTGCTATACGGGGACTGGAAACAGCTATCAGGCTATGATTGGAAGTTGATTAGACAGTTTAGAGTGGAATACAAGGTATAGGACTGGCGTAAAAGCCCAGTCTGAAAGGGGGTATTATCACCAAAAAACGGAGGCTCATGTTGGTAACGTGAGAATGGTAAGAGAAGCTGGGGAGAAATCCCCAGCTTTTTTTGTGCATAACGGCGGATAACCCTAGCCCTTTACACCTTTTTATTCTTGGGCACATTACCCTTAACGAAGTGCCCTCTGCTATCCCTACCCGGTGTAAGTGCCGCAGATATTTTAGCCTTAGTCTCATCTATGGGATGTTTGCCTATGGGCACACGCTGTGTTTCAATGAGAAAATCTACGGACTGTTTAGCAACTGCACAGTATCCTTTAATCCGCCCGTCTCTGGCTACAGCTTCAACTTGCTGTCCACAAGCAGGGCAAATGACCTGGACACGCTCCAGCTTCACCACCGCTATTTCTCCACGGGTTTCCTTGCGCACGGCCAAGCTAGTCATACCATCTAACCTCCAAGTGTAGGACGCCTGGTCCCCATCGTATACATCACAAAATTATAACATTCCTATCTTTCAAGCCACAATACGCATCGTTTACCAGGCGGCCTTCAGTCCGTGTCGGACAGAGATGACTTTGTTCCACCATCTAACGCCAGAAGGTTCAATTGGCTGATGCTTGACACGGCAGTCACGAATGGTCTATCGTATCATAATAAATGTGAAAGGGGGAGGTCATCAGATGCAAGCGTACTGCGTGAAGTGCAAGGCTAAGAAGGAAATAAAGGATGCCAAAAGCATCACCATGAAGAACGGCAAACCGGCAACCCAGGGCGTCTGCCCGACCTGTGGCACGAAAGTATTCAGAATCGGTAAGGCCTAGGTCAACGCCCATATAGCCGACAGAATTCAGAGGGGCTGGATGTTCCCGGTATCGGAATGTCCAGCCTTTTATTTTGCCTGATCACACATCTCAAGCTATTGTTCAGTATGGACGGTTTAGGTATAACCAGTTGATATCTTCTGTTATAAGCAGCCTAACCCAGAGGCTATTATACCGGCAACTCCAGCTTGAGAAGTGGTACAATCACTGGTTGCAAGTTAATATTTTAGGTCAGCTATTCTGCTTCCTGTATCAACTGTATGGCAAAATCACCAACCTGACGGGTGTCAAAGTGAGCAGAGATACTGCCAAAGGCAGCCGGTGCTTTGCCTTTAACTATAATCGAGGCCCCTTTATCGACCAGCTTGTCCGCTTCCCCGTCTAGGTTATCCACGGCGAAGGCGATATGCTGAACGCCCTCGCCTTTACTGTCCAGAAATTCCTTATACCTTGATGATTCTCCTTCGAGAGGCTGAATAAACTCAATGGGTATCGATCCAACCTCGACGAACTTGGCTCTAATTTTGGGCTTTGATTCTGGAAATATGACCTCGCGCCCGACTGTGGCTATACCCAAGGATTGATAATACTGAACAGCCTTGTCTATATCCCTTACAATTACTGCTATGTGATGTAGTTTCCAGTTTTTCTCCATATTTCTCCCTTTCTCTACAATTATGAAGGCAAGCGGTTTAGTCGTAGTAATATCGCAAAATAACCGTGTAGCACCTAGTCGTCCCCGCGATTGGGCGAGAGAGCTAGTCCATTACTATACCGCCATCGACGTTTATCGTCTGGCCGGTGATGTTCTTGGCGTCTTCTGAGGCCAAAAAAACGGCCGCGCGGCCGATATCTTCTGCAGTCTGTTCTCTACCGAGCGGCACAAGTCTCTTTACATATTCCTGAAAGACTTCCTCGGGCGTCTTCAACTCTTGATAACGGGGGACTTTCTGCCAAAGTGTTGTGGCGCCTGCCTCCCAGGCCGGGGTATATATGAGCCCAGGACAGATACAGTTGACATTGATGTTATCACTGGCTAACTCTTTAGCCAGCGCCCAAGTGAAGGTTATTATTGCTCCTTTCATAGAGCTATAAGGCATTCGATAGGGGTCGCCAGTTTTCGCAGAGATTGAGGAGGCATTTATGATTTTACCAGATTTTTGTGCTTTCATATGTGGTACGACCGCCCTACACATATATACTTGCGACTTAAGATTGACTTCATAGGAACCATCCCAATCATCGTCGGTGAGGTCGAGAATACTAAAACCTCTTTTACTTACGGCCCCGCCACCTACGCCAGCCTCACTGCGGCCGCCACCAACGTTATTGACCAGTATGTCTATCTTGCCGAAGGTATTTAGGGTGCTCTGAACCAGTTGCTGCACATCGTGGAATCGTGTAACATCAGCTTGGACAGGTAGAGCTTTTCGGCCCATTGCCCTGATCTTTTTAGCAACCTCCTCCACCTCAGCCAAACTTCGTGAGCAGAGAGCCAAGTCAGCTCCCTCCTCAGCAAAACAATAGGCAATACCCTCCCCGATTCCTCTGCCGGCTCCGGTTATAATGGCTACTTTGTCCTCGAGTTTCATCTTAGCTCCTTATTTTTACCAAGAATCAAGACAGCACTGGTGCATGGATGACAGGTTAATGAAGAAAAACGAGAAACGGCTTAGATCAGCTTTCTTCCTTCAATTAGCAGAATATAGGGAAAGAATAGGTGCGCTAGCGTGTAGGTAAACCCACCAATGCCCGAAACTCATTTGCTGTAGCTGGCCTTCGGCCCAGGGCCTTAGCTATGCCAACCATCTCAGCAACTACTCTGACATTGCTATCAAGTTTATCATCTTTGTGTGGCCACCTATAAATTGTATCTTCCATGCCAACTCTCACATGCACACCCAGCAACATGGCCGTAGTTGCCAGATATGAAGAAGCGCGCCCTGAACCACATATCATGATAACAGATGCCGGGTCAATCTCCCTTATGCGTCTAATTTGCCACATCAGACTCTCAACCATTGCAAATTCGTTAGGCATGGGGGTACTACCGGTAGTATAGCTTGGAAGATAAATCCAATATAACGGTTTTTCTGGAATTCCTGGGTCTATCAACCATTGTTTGGCCCTGTTTAGGTCACTATCGCCATTAAGCGCAATCTGTGGCTTGACTCCGTATTCCTGCATCATTCGGGTTTCAGCCTGTAACAATTTGCTGTGATTCCAATAATAGGCATTTGCTGGCGAAGTCTCAAACAGTCCCGTTTTTATAAGAGCCTCCTCCTCCTTAAAAGTGGGCAGTACATTACAGCCGCCTATAACTATATTGTCACCATACTTTTCTCTGATAGGATCTATAATGAGACGTAGTTTCTCAATATACTCACTCGTATCACCTTCAGGGTCTCCCTCATCCGTACGGGCATGGAAGTGTACAGCTGAAGCTCCAGCTTCTATGCACTCAATGGCTTCTTTCCTTATCTCATCCGGGGTATATGGGTGATGAGGATTGGTCGCCCTCTTTATTGGATGGCCAACAACTGCAGCTTCTATAATCACGATATCCGGTATGTTCCACTTTGGTTGTTTGGTCATGTCCAGACCAATTTCACGGTCCCATCGCGGTTCAACAGGAAACCTCTTCGGTATCTCAGAGTATTGTGTACTCATATCTCACCTCCCTATCTCGAGTTCTGCTAGATAGCTCGATCACTGTGATGCAACAGTATTACTGGTATTCACGTCTTGTAAAATCAATCCTACAGGAGCAATTATTCACCATGATTTAATGCCCCAATATGGATCTTCAGAAAGATGAGGTGGTAGCTCCTCCAGCTCAATAATAATACCACCGACCTTGTCGGTGTCAAAGAAAGCCATGCCACCGCCACCTTCATTTTTTGAACTGTAGATCACCTTAAACCCTGCTTCAGTCATTATAGACGTTGCTTCGTTGATGTCATCCACAACGAAGGCTAGGTGGTAAATGCCTTCACCTCGGCTCTCCAAAAATTTGCTCGGGGGGGACACTCCTGAAACAGGTTGAATTAGCTCAATCCCTATTGGCCCCAACTTCGTTGCTTTTACTAAATTTTTAACATCAGTGGCAGGCTTACCATAAACTATTCTGTCTAGATGAACTAAATTCGAGGGTCCAAATGGCCCTATACCTAGAGCTTGATAATATTCAACAGCCTCGTCCAGGTTCTTAACTATTACCCCCATGTGGTGGAACCTTGTTAGTAGCTCTCCTATTCCTTTTTTCTTCATGTTAACTCCTCCTAATCTCTTTACCATCAGATATCATTTCACCGAAAGGCCGTAGTCATAAAATGACCGCTCAACCCCAGGAAAGAATCGGAAGACATCCAGTTGGGAGCACAGTCCAGCAATAGGAACAAGCTGCCCCACATCTTTTGCCATTTTCAACACCAATGCCATGTCCTTTTGCATTCCCAACCAAAGTGGCCCCTTCTTGCCTTCACAATATTCCTTCACGAGCTCTTGTACCAAGTCCCAATTCTGCACTGCCCAGCTACCACCTGAGCTTACCCTAACTACATTGATAAGAGTCTCGGTTTCAAGACCAACTCTACGAGCCAGCGCAATTCCCTCTGACAGAACAGCTAAATTGAGAATATGCAGGAAGTTATTTACCAGCTTGCAAGTCTCTCCCATTCCGGCACTGCCAAGATAAAATATGTTCTTCCCCATCGCTTCGAATA